>JAGUWA010000415.1 GCA_020062605.1 Parvibaculum sp.
ACCATGCTGACGAGCCTCGATGCTTCCGACCTTGCCGATACCGGCGTCACCGGCAGCCCGGCCGACCATGTGCGACGGCTCGCGAACCTTGCGGCCGCTTCGGGGCTCGACGGCGTCGTCTGTTCCGCGCATGAAATCGAGGTGCTGCGGCGCGACCTCGGCAAGGAGTTCAAGCTGATCGTTCCCGGCATCCGGCCCGCAGGCAGCGATGTCGGCGACCAGAAGCGCGTGATGACGCCTGCGGAAGCACTGACACGCGGCGCCGATGTGCTCGTGATCGGCCGCCCCATCACCGGTGCCGGCGATCCGCGCGCCGCGGCCGAGGAGATCGGCCGGTCGCTGGCGGCTTAATCGAGATGAGCGTCCGGGTGAAAATCTGCGGTCTTTCGACGCCCGAAACGGTGGAAACCGCCGTTGCGGCAGGGGCCGACTATCTCGGCTTCAACTTCATCGAACGAAGCTCGCGATACATTTCGCTTGAGCAGGCGCGCGCGCTGGCGGCTGGCGTTCCTTCTTCGGTGCTCAAGGTCTCGCTCACCATCGACGCCGACAACCAGACGCTAGACGGGGTGGTCGAGGCGCTCCAGCCGGACATCCTGCAGCTTCATGGCGCGGAAACGCCGGAACGCCTGAGGGAACTCAAGGCCCGCTACGGCCTCACGCTCATGAAGGCCATCGGCATTGCCGAGCCCGAAGACCCGCTGAGAGCCGCCATTTACCGCGATTCCGCCGATTTGTTGCTGTTCGATGCCAAACCACCTAAATCTATGGCAGGTGCCTTGCCGGGCGGCAACGGGCTCGTTTTCGACTGGTCCCTGATCGCGGGACACAGGCCTGAAACGCCCTGGATGCTCTCCGGCGGCCTCAATGCGGAAAACGTCGCCGAGGCCATCCGGATTACCGGGGCGCAAGCGGTCGATGTTTCATCCGGTGTCGAGGATGCGCCGGGCCGGAAAAAGCCGGAACTGATCGAGGCCTTCATTCGGGCGGCAAAGGCCGCCTGAGCTGGCGGGCATGACGGACAAGGAAGCAGCAAGCGTGAGCGTGACGAAAGCAAATTCACTTCGCGGCGGCCCGGACGAACGAGGCCGCTTCGGCATATTCGGCGGACGCTTCGTCGCCGAGACGCTGATGCCGCTCGTGCTCGATCTCGACAAGGCCTACAAGGACGCGAAGGCCGATCCCGCCTTTCAGGCGCAAATCGACTACATGCAGCGCGACTATGTGGGCCGCGAAAGCCCGCTCTATTTCGCCGAGCGGCTGACCGAGCATCTTCGTGAAAAGTCCGCAGCCTCCGGCGGCGAGGGCGGCGCGAAAATCTATTTCAAGCGCGACGAGCTCAACCACACAGGCAGCCACAAGATCAACAACTGCCTCGGCCAGATCCTGCTCGCCATGCGCATGGGCAAGACGCGCATCATCGCCGAGACAGGCGCGGGACAGCATGGCGTCGCGACGGCGACGGTGTGCGCTCGGTTCGGCCTGCCCTGCGTCGTCTATATGGGCACCACCGACATCGAGCGGCAGAAGCCGAACGTCTTCCGCATGAAGCTGCTGGGCGCGGAAGTGATCCCCGTCACATCGGGCACCGGCACGCTGAAAGATGCGATGAACGAGGCGCTGCGCGACTGGGTGACGAATGTCGAGAACACCTACTATCTGATCGGCACTGTGGCCGGTCCACACCCCTATCCCGCCATGGTGCGCGATTTCCAGTCCATCATCGGCGAGGAAACGAAGCGGCAGATGCTGGAACGCGAAGGACGGCTGCCCGACAGCGTCGTCGCCTGCATCGGCGGCGGCTCCAATGCGATGGGGCTTTTCCATCCCTTTCTCGACGATCCCTCCGTGAAGATCTACGGCGTCGAAGCGGCGGGCAAAGGCATCGAGACCGGCGAACATTGCGCCTCGCTCAAGGGCGGTTCGCCCGGCGTGCTGCATGGCAACCGCACCTATCTGCTGCAGGACGAGGACGGGCAGATCAAGGACGGTCATTCGATTTCCGCCGGCCTCGACTATCCGGGCATCGGGCCGGAACATTCCTGGCTGCATGAAACCGGTCGCGCGGAATATGTCTCGGCGACGGACAGAGAGGCGCTCGATGCCTTTCAGCTCTGCTCACGCCTCGAGGGCATCATCCCGGCGCTCGAACCCGCGCATGCGCTTGCCTTCGTGACGAAACTCGCGCCGACGCTGCCGAAGGACCACCTGATGGTGATGAACCTGTGCGGGCGCGGCGACAAGGACGTCTTCGCCGTCGCCGATCATCTGGGGGTGACGCTGTGACGACAAGACTGGAAAAGCGTTTCGCTCAATTGAACGCGCAGGGCCGCGCCGCCTTCGTCACCTTCATCACGGCGGGCGACCCCGATTTCGATACGACGCTCGGTCTTCTGAACGGTCTGCCCGGCGCGGGCGCCGATGTCATCGAGCTCGGCATGCCCTTTACCGATCCGATGGCGGATGGGCCTTCCATCCAGGCCTCCTCGCAGCGCGCGCTGCGCAACGGCGCGAGCATGAAGAAGACGCTGGACCTCGTGCGCCGCTTCCGCGAGAGCGACAACGACACGCCGATCGTTCTGATGGGCTACTACAATCCGATCTATCATATGGGCGTCGAGACCTTTCTCGGGCGCGCCATCGAGGCGGGCGTCGACGGGCTGATCGTCGTCGATCTGCCGCCGGAGGAAGACGACGAACTCTGTGTGCCCGCGATGAAGGCGGGGCTCAATTTCATCCGCCTCGCAACGCCGACGACGGACGACAAGCGGCTTCCGGCCGTGCTCGCGAACACATCCGGCTTCGTCTACTACGTCTCGATTACCGGCATTACGGGGTCTGCAAGCCCGCAAGCGCGCAATGTCGAAGCGGCGGTGAAGCGGATCAAGGGACATACCGGCCTGCCGGTCGCTGTCGGCTTCGGCATCAAGACGCCGGAGCAGGCAGCCGAGATCGCCCGCGCGGCGGACGGCGCCGTGGTCGGCTCCGCGATCGTCGACGCGATTGCGAAGGAGATCGGAACGGACGGCAGGGTGACGCCCGGCGCCGTGGAGCGCGTTCTGGAATTTGTTGGCAAGCTTGCGACCGGCGTTCACGCCGCGCGCAAAGCGGCTGCCGAATAAGGAGTTCAGCCGATGAACTGGATCAACAATGTCGTCCGGCCGAAAATCCAGCGGGTCTTCAACAAGAAGCAGCAGACCCCCGACAACCTCTGGAACAAGTGCCCGGCCTGCGGGGAGATGATTTTCCACCGCGATCTCGAAGCGGCGATGCGCGTCTGCCCGAATTGCGACAACCACATGCGTCTCGGCACGAAGGAGCGCTTCGCCTCTCTCTTCGACAATGCCGACTACCAGCTCGTGCCGGTCGCCGCCGTGGCGGTCGATCCGCTGAAGTTCCGCGACCAGAAGAAGTATCCAGACCGGCTGAAGGAAGCCCGCTCGAAGACCGGACGGGACGACGCGGTGACGGTTGCGCATGGGCCGCTCGACGGTGTCGAGACCGTGATCGCCATCGAGGATTTCTCCTTCATGGGCGGCTCGCTCGGCATGGCGGCGGGCGAGGCGATCATTCGCGGCGCGGAAACAGCCCTCGAAAAGAAGGCGCCATACATCCTCTTTACCGCGGCCGGCGGCGCGCGCATGCAGGAAGGCATTCTCTCGCTCATGCAGATGCCGCGCACGACCGTTGCGCTGCAGCTTGTGCGCGAGGCGGGTCTTCCCTTTATCGTGGTGCTGACCGATCCGACGACAGGCGGCGTGCTCGCCTCCTACGCCATGCTTGGCGACATCCAGATCGCGGAGCCCAAGGCGCTGATCGGTTTTTCCGGACGTCGCGTCATCGAGCAGACGATCCGCGAAAAACTGCCGGACGATTTCCAGTCGGCGGAATTCCAGCTCGCCCACGGCATGATCGACATGATCGTGCATCGCCACAAGATGAAGGACACGCTCGCGCGCGTGGTCCGGCTTATGACGCACCGGCCGCGCAGCGCGCGGCAGCAGAGCGCCAACGTGCCCGCAAGAACCGCAGCGCAAGCGACACCGTGAGCGGCGGCCCGGTCGCTTCCAGCGACGTCATTCTCGAGCGGCTGACGAAACTTCATCCGAAGCTGATCGACCTTTCGCTCGACCGGACCTGGCGCCTGCTCGCGGCGCTCGGGCATCCCGAACGCGCCTTGCCGCCGGTCTTCCACATTGCGGGGACGAACGGCAAAGGCTCGGTTTCGGCCTATCTCCGCGCGGCGCTCGAAGCGGGCGGCTATGCCGTCCACTCCTATACCTCACCGCATCTCGTGCGCTTCCACGAGCGCATCCGTCTTGCGGGCAAGCAGGCAAGTGCGCCGATACCGGAAGAGAGGCTCGCCGCGCTTCTCGACGAATGCGAAAGGGCGAATGCCGGTGAGCCCATCACCTTCTTCGAGATCACGACTGCGGCCGCTCTTCTCGCCTTCTCGCGCGAGCCCGCCGATGCGCTCATTCTCGAAGTCGGCATGGGAGGCCGGCTCGACACGACGAATGTCGTCGACAAGCCGTCCGTCAGCATCATCACGCCGGTCGACCTCGATCATCAGGCATTCCTCGGAGACACGATCTCGCTCATCGCAGCCGAGAAGGCAGGCATATTGAAGCGGGGCGTTCCCGCCGTGATCGGGCCGCAGATGGACGAGGCACGCGTTGCCATCGAAATGGCGGCGGAGCGGACCGGCGCGCCGCTCTTCCTTCACGGACAGGATTTCACCGCGCATGAAGAGGGCGGCTCGCTCATCTACCAGGATGAGGACGGGCTGCTCGATCTGCCGCTGCCGCGACTGCCGGGACGGCACCAGATCGACAATGCGGGCGTCGCGATCTGCGCACTGCGCAAGGCAGGCATTCTGCCGCTTGCGCGCGAGGCGATCGCGCGGGCCATGACGGAAGTGGAGTGG
>JAGUWA010000303.1 GCA_020062605.1 Parvibaculum sp.
GGCCAGCTGTTGTAGATGAGCCCCGCGCGAATGCCCGCCACGAAGGCGCCGAGGATCGTCTGCGCGAAGACGAGCACGATCAGCCCGAGCGCCGCCTTCGACAGCCCGCTCAGGAACCGCGTGCTCTTCCCATGCCACAGATCGAGCGCCGTCCAGATCAGCGCACCATAGATGATCGTCGCAAGGCCGAGATGCGCGGCGAGCCGGTACTGGCTCACCTCCGTCCGGTCGACGAGCCCGCTCTTCACCATCCACCAGCCGAGCGCACCCTGCGCGCCGCCCAGCACGAACAGGAAAATGAGTCTCGGCACCATCGCGCGCTCGATGCGCCGCGTCAGCGCAAACCAGATGAAAGGCGCGAGGAAGGCAAAACCGATCAGACGGCCGAGCAGCCTGTGGCTCCACTCCCACCAATAGATCGTCTTGAACTCGTCGAGCGTCATGCCCTTGTTGATGAGCTGGTATTGCGGGATCTGGCGATAGAGGTTGAATTCCTCCTGCCAGTGCGCCTCGCTCATCGGTGGCAGCGCGCCCGTCACGGGCTTCCACTCGGTGATCGAAAGGCCGCTCTCGGTAAGCCGCGTGAGGCCCCCCACCACCACCATGATGAAGACGAGCGCGGCCACGCCGAAGAGCCACCAGGCGATCGCGCGGCGATTCTCGTCGGCCCTCTCGACCGCGTTGATGCGTGGAAGAACGCTCATGGAAAATCTCTTACCCCGCCCATCCGCTCAAGCCTAGCCGCAAGCTGCCGCGACAGGTCGCCGCGCGAAGCATGAAGCCTCTGCCCCGCTTTGCGCAAATCCCGCGAATGCCGTATGGAGAGCCATCCCGAAACGAAGACGCCCGGAGATGGCCCATGCGCCTCGGCATCCGCACCCGCAAACTCATCGGCACGATCGTGCTCCTGACTTTCCTGGTGCTCTACTCGTTTCTGATCATGACGATCGCGGTGAGCGGACACCTGCCGGAGAACGGCCTGGTCCAGTTTCTCTACTACATCACCGCAGGTGTGATTTGGGCGTTTCCCGCCAAATACCTCATCGTCTGGATGGTCCGTCCCGACGAGGTGTAGAAGCGGACGCGCATCGGCGCCCGCCTTCCGCTTGTGACAGTTCGATGACGTTCGTGTGACAGTCAGCCGAAACGGCCGGTCACGAGCTTGTTCAGCACGAAGATCGCAACGAGGAAAAGGAAGATCGGAAGAATCTGGCCAACCATCGGCACGGGCTCCTAAGGCTTTGCTGCGTCTACCCTTTCGGGCAGGAATGGTCGGAGCGGCCGGATTCGAACCGACGACCCCTTGTCCCCCAGACAAGTGCGCTACCGGGCTGCGCTACGCTCCGACGACCGGTACCGGGGCGTTACCGCCTCGGAGGCGCGGAATATAGACGCGCTGCCTCATTGCGGCAACGGGCCAAACCCGCATTTCTCAAGGAATTTTCGGGATTTTCGGAGCTTTCTCAGCTCTCCTCGTCCTCGCTCTCCCACAAGGTCTCGTCGATCTCGTTCTTGAGCGAGATGAGGTCTTCCAGCAGCACCTCCAGGCGCTTGCGGCCGCTCGCGGTCACGGGCTTTCCGGGGACCTCGCGTTCTTCCTGGTCGCCGCGCTCCACGGCCTCTCGCGCAAGCTCCGCCAGCGACGTGTCGACGGTGCCGCGTCCCGTCTCGGCGACGAACTTAAGGCCTTGTTCGCGAAAGACTTTCTGGACGCCCTTGATCGTGTACCCGTCATTGTAGAGAAGCGTCCGGACGCCTCTCAGCAGGTCCACATCCTCGGGCCGGTAGTAGCGGCGTCCGCCGCCGCGCTTCAGCGGGCGGATCTGGTTGAACTTGCTCTCCCAGAAGCGCAGCACGTGCTGCGGCACATCGAGTTCGCTCGCGACCTCGCTGATGGTCCGAAAGGCATCGGGTGACTTTTGTACAGACAAATGAAGTCCCTGCTGATCTTCTTCAATCCGATCTGCAAAGCCGGATCTGCTCAAGGACGGCCTTCCCCGGGAATTATTCAGCGGCCGCCGACTGTCCGCTGTGCGCACCGTTGATGCGCTCCTTGAGCACATGGCTCGGCCGGAACACGAGCACCCGCCGCGGCTTGATCGGCACTTCTTCGCCGGTCTTGGGATTGCGTCCCATACGGCCACCCTTCTTGCGGACGGAGAACGAGCCGAACGACGAGAGCTTCACCGTGTCGCCCCTGGCAAGGCTGTCGGCAATCTCGGCCAGCACCAGCTCAACGAGTTCCGCGGACTCGTTTCGCGACAGACCGACTTCCTGATAGACCGCCTCGCTCAAATGCGCGCGCGTGACAGTGTCCCCCATGGCCTCCACCTCTGCAGTTTCGTGTTCAGCCTATTGCTCGCCCGGAAACCCGTCAATATCAAAGGGATGGCCGTTTTCCCTGATGCAGCAGATTCAGGATATCCTCTAATTTTTTGAGGCGTTGTCACGCCTCTGGCGCATGTCTTCACCTAAAACCTGAACAGCAGGGAGCCCCAGGTAAAGCCGCCACCCATCGCCTCCAGGAGTACGAGGTCGCCGCGCTTGATTCGTCCGTCCTTTACCGCCGTGTCGAGCGCAAGCGGAACCGAGGCGGCGGACGTGTTGCCCTGCTCGCCAACCGTCATCACCACCTTCTCGGGCGGCAAGCCGATCCGCTTCGCCGTTCCGTCGAGAATGCGCTTGTTTGCCTGGTGCGGCACAAACCAGTCGATGTCATCCGCCGTCAAACCCGTCGCTGCAAGCGACTCGCTGATCGCCTCCGCGATATTGACGACCGCGTGACGGAACACCTCGCGTCCTTCCATGCGCACATGGCCGGTCGACTGCGTGGAGGAAGGCCCCCCGTCCACATAGAGCTTTTCCTTGTAGCGCCCGTCCGAATGCAGATGTGCCGTCAGGACGCCCCGGTCGGCATTTGTCCCCGCCCCTTGCTCGCCCGTTACGATCACCGCGCCGGCCCCGTCGCCGAAAAGCACGCAGGTGGTGCGGTCGGTCCAGTCGAGCAGGCGCGAAAAGGTCTCCGCCCCGATCACCAGCGCCGTCTTCGACTGTCCCGTCCTGATGAACGTGTCGGCAATGGTCATCGCATAGACAAAGCCCGAGCAAACCGCCTGAACGTCGAAAGCAGCGCCATGATAGAGACCGAGTTCCGCCTGCACCGTCACCGCCGTCGCGGGAAAGGTGTTGTCCGGCGTTGTCGTCGCCAGAATGATCGTGTCGATCTCCTGCGCATCGATCCCCGCATCGGCGATTGCGTTCCGCGCCGCGGCGAGCGCCAGATGCGACGTCAGTTCACCATCCGCCGCAATATGGCGGCTATGAATACCCGTCCGCTCGACGATCCACTCATCGGTCGTATCGACGATCTTCGAAAGATCTTCGTTTGTGACGACACGCGACGGCAGATAACTGCCGACACCGGCTACTACGGTTCTGATAACACTCACGACAGGGCTGCCTCGGATTCCGCTATTTCTGTGTTTTGTGTGCGCTGGCCATTCTTGAGGCCGGTCAGACGATCGAGGTCGCTGACAATCTTGCTGACCAGATCGGCTGCGGCGACATCGGCGGCCACATCGATTGCGGCCGCGAAGCCAATGGGATCGGTACTGCCGTGACTTTTCACGACAAGACCGTTAAGGCCAAGAAAGACTGCCCCATTCGATGAACGCGGATCGATCTTGTCCGCGAGCGCCTTGAAGGCGCCGCGCGCGAAGAGATATCCGATCCGCGACATCAACGAACTTTGCATCGCGCCGCGAAGGTAACTGACGATAAGCCGCGCGGTGCCTTCCGCGGTCTTGAGCGCGATGTTGCCCGTGTAACCGTCGGTAACGACGACATCGACAGTTCCCTTCGCGATGTCGTCTCCTTCGACAAAGCCATGAAAGCGGATCGGCAGCTGCGCCTCGCGCAGCATCTGCGCTGCCGCCTTCACCTCTTCCGTTCCCTTGACTTCCTCCTCGCCGATATTGAGAAGACCAACCGTCGGTTGCTCGATATTGAAGATGACTCGCGCGAAGGCTTCGCCCATGGCCGCGAACTGCACGAGCTGGAAGGCGTCCGCGCCGACCGTCGCACCGAGATCGAGCGCCACGCTTTCGCCGCGCGCCGTCGGCCAGAGCGCCGCGAGCGCCGGCCTTTCCACGTTCGGGATCGTCTTCAGAATGACTTTGGCCATCGCCATCAGCGCGCCGGTGTTGCCGGCCGATACCGCAGCTTGCGCCTTGCCTTCTTTCACCGCGTCGATCGCGAGCCACATGCTGCTCGTCTTGCGGCCCCGGCGCAGCGCCTGGCTCGGCTTGTCGTCCATCGAAATGGAAACGTCGGTATGAATGATCTCGCTCGCTTGTGCGACGCGGGGATGCTTGTCGAGCAGCGGACGGATTTGCGCTTCGTCGCCGAAAATCAGGAACCGGATGTCGGGATGACGAACGGACGCAATCTCGGCACCACTGATCACCGTTTCCGGCCCATGGTCACCGCCCATCCCGTCCAGGGCTATCGTCAGTCCTTGCGTCACCCGGTTACCCCCAGTCGTTGATCCGGCCTCAATGCGCCCGCCCACCCGGCGCGCCCCGAAGATACAGCCTTGCGAGGGGCAAACAATAGCTGGATAGCGCAACGAATCGCGCCAACTCAATAATTTTTCTTGAGTTTTTCCAATGCGGCAAAGGGATTTGGCTTGCTTTCCGGAGCGTCTCCGGGCTCTTCCGCGGGAGGCTGGAAAGCGGCGTCCGGCTTGCGCGGATAGGGATCGAGAGCGAGCGCGAGCCTCTCGGCCACCGCTTCTCCAAGCTCGACCCCATTGCCGGCCATCGGCTCCGGCGCGTCCTCGGCCTCCAGATCGATCTCGACCTCTCGCTCGCTCATCTCCGGCACATCCGGCGCAATCATGTGTTCCGGAAGATAGCGTTGCGTGAAACTTTCCTCGACCGTCTGATGAACGGGTTCAAGCGTTACGACGCAGGACTGAACGACCTCCGCCTTGAACCTGCCCTCGATCGTAAGGCCTGTCTTCCGGTATGGCCTCACCTTCGCGACACCCGACAACGACACAACCTCAACTATGCCAAAGCGCTTGGCCAATTCTTTCAGGGCGCGCTCGTCCGCGTCGAACACCACTTCCTTGCCGGTCGGCGGTACATCGCTCGCGGAAACAAAAAGCCGGAATTCCGGATGCGCCAGGGGAGCCATCACAGCGCTCCCACAGCTGCCAACTGCCCGGGCGGAGCGTCAGGCGGAGTGAAGACGATCCGGCCAGCCATGACATCGCTCAGCGGCTGCGCGGCAAGGCTGCCCTCGGCACGCCGGACATACATGGCAAGCGCCGCCGCATTGGCTCGCGATGTCGCCGTCTCGGGAAGGATGTTCCTCCTGAGGGCGGCTTCGAGCTTGCCGTCATCCATCCCGGCAAGGCCTTCGTCATAGGCCTGCATCCGCCCATAGAATGAAGACGCCATCGCCTTGATCTTCTTGCCCACGGACAGGTCGCCGACACCCATCTCGCGCAATGTCTGGTCCATGTCGTCGAACATCACGTCGAACAGTCTTTGAGCCAGCTCTTTCCCGGTCTCGCCGCCCGCCCTCAAACGCCGCAGCGCCAGGAAGACATGGAGGGCAACCATCTCGAATCGCCCCTCCGCCGTATCCGGCACGCCCATGTCCCGGTAAAAAGCCGCACTTCGCGCCTGCCCGACCAGCAGCCCATAGAGGACATATGGTGTATCCTCGTCGCGGGATCGGCCGAAAATCCTTTTCCATATCATGGCTTCACTCCAGCCGGGGGTGGTAGGTTTTGGCCCATGCTGCACATGCCGATTGAATTTAACCGGCGACAAGGGTAGGTCAACGGCAGACCTTTCAGGCTCCAGGAGGCCTCTATATGACATCGTTCCGACTGCGCCGCCCCACTCGTCTCGCCCTGACAGCAGCCTGTCTGGCGCTGGGGGCCGCTACGATGTCCGCCTGTGCCCCTGTTGTGCAGGATCGCGGCTACATATTCGATCCCGCCGATCTCGACAAGCTCCAGGCTGGATCCTCAAAAGAGCAGGTCCGCGCCGTCATGGGTTCGCCGTCCACAGTCTCCACCGTCGACGGCGAGGCCTGGTACTACATCTCAAGCAAATTCGAGACCGTTGCTTTCTATGCGCCCGAGGAAGTCGAGCGCACTGTCGCCGCCGTCTATTTCGACAAGACGGACGTCGTTCAGGAAGTGGCCTATTACGGGCTCGAAGACGGGCAGATCGTGAACTTCGTCGATCGCAAGACGCCGACCCGCGGCAAGGAACTCACAGTCCTCGGCCAGCTCTTCGGCAACCTCGGCCGCTTCAACAATCAGGACGCCGGCATTCCCTCGGTCGGGACCGGTAATCCGACCAACCGGCGATAAAAACAACTATCGAACTCGCAGAAAGAAAAAGCCCCGCGGATTTCTCCGCGGGGCTTCGTCATTTCAGGTCCATGCCCTCACGAGTGCGCGAGCACCGCGAGAAGCAGAAGCGCCACGATGTTCGTGATCTTGATCATCGGGTTCACGGCCGGGCCGGCGGTGTCCTTGTAGGGATCGCCAACCGTATCGCCCGTCACCGCGGCCTTGTGAGCCTCGGAGCCCTTGCCACCGAAGTTTCCATCTTCGATGTACTTCTTCGCGTTGTCCCAGGCACCGCCACCCGACGTCATCGAGATGGCGACGAAGAGACCGGTCACGATCACACCGAGCAGCATCGCACCGACGGCCGAGAACGCCGCCGACTTGTCGGAGATCGCCAGAACCGCGAAGTAGAGAACGATCGGCGAGAGGACCGGGAGAAGCGACGGAATGATCATTTCCTTGATCGCCGCTTTCGTCAGCATGTCGACCGCACGTGCATAGTCAGGCTTCGACGTGCCGGCCATGATGCCCGCATCGGCCTTGAACTGACGCCGCACTTCCTCAACGACGGAGCCCGCCGCACGGCCGACGGCAGTCATGCCCATCGAACCGAACAGATAAGGCAGCAGGCCACCGATGAAGAGACCGATCACCACGAACGGGTTGGACAGCGAGAAGTCGGGGCTGACACCCGCGAAATAGCCGTAGTCGACGGAGTTGGCCGCGAAGAACTTCAGGTCTTCCGTATAGGCTGCGAAAAGAACGAGCGCGCCGAGGCCCGCCGAACCGATTGCATAGCCCTTGGTGACCGCCTTCGTCGTGTTGCCCACGGCGTCCAGCGCATCGGTCGTCTTGCGCACATCGGCCGGAAGATCGGCCATCTCGGCGATGCCGCCCGCATTGTCGGTCACCGGACCGAACGCATCGAGCGCGACCACCATGCCCGCAAGCGCGAGCATCGTCGTTACCGCGATGGCGATCCCGAAGAGACCGGCAAGGCTGTAGGTGACGAGAATGCCGACGACGATGGTGAGGGCCGGCAGCGCCGTCGCTTCCATCGAAATCGCCAGCCCCTGGATGACGTTCGTGCCGTGGCCTGTGGCTGAAGCGGCGGCGATCGACTTCACCGGACGGAAGGTCACGCCCGTGTAGTATTCCGTGATCCAGATAATGAGGCCGGTAATGGCAAGGCCGGCGACACCGCAATAATAGAGCGTCATACCAGTGAAGTTCAGTGTGCCGACCGTGTAGGCCGTGTCGAGCCCGATCACCCAGTCGGTAACAAAGTAGAGCGCGACGAGCGAAAGTACGGCCGAGGCAATGAAGCCCTTGTAGAGCGCACCCATGATGTTGTTGCTCTTGCCGAGTCGCACGAAGAACGTGCCGATGATCGACGTCACGATGCACGCACCGCCAATAGCCAGCGGATAGGTCATCATCGCGGCGATCCCCTCGCCCGCGAAGAAGATCGAGGCAAGAACCATGGTCGCAACGACCGTCACGGCGTAGGTCTCGAAGAGGTCTGCCGCCATGCCTGCACAGTCGCCGACATTGTCGCCCACGTTGTCGGCGATGGTCGCCGGATTGCGCGGATCGTCCTCCGGAATACCGGCTTCGACCTTGCCCACGAGGTCGCCGCCCACGTCGGCACCTTTCGTGAAGATGCCGCCGCCGAGGCGCGCGAAAATCGAGATCAACGAGGCACCGAAGCCGAGCGCGACGAGCGCGTCGATGACTTCACGCGAACCGGGCGCGTAGCCGAGATGAACAGTGAGCACCGAGTAATAGACGGCGACCGCGAGAAGCGCGAGGCCGGCAACCAGCATGCCCGTGACGGCGCCCGACTTGAAGGCAACGTTGAGGCCCGCCGCGAGGCTCGTGCTCGATGCCTGTGTGGTACGCACGTTCGCGCGCACGGAAACCAGCATGCCGATATAGCCGGCAGCCCCCGAAAGCGTCGCGCCGACAAGGAAGCCGACGGCGACCTTGAGGGTGAGGAGATACCAGACCACGGCGAAGATCACCGCGCCGACGATGGCGATGGTTGTGTACTGACGCGCGAGATAGGCGCCCGCGCCCTCCTGGATCGCCGCCGCGATCTCCTGCATGCGCGCATTGCCCGCGTCCAGCTTCAGCACCGAGCGCACAGCCCAGATGCCATAGATGAGCGCAAGCACGCCGCAGCCGATGATAGCCCACAAAGCAGTGCTCATTGTTTTATCCTTAGGTTCCCTTGAAGGATTGACCGGCGGGAATTGCCACTCTCCTTCCGGCACTTGACGCCGGAAGTCCTCCCCCTGCCGAATGCAGAAATCGCGCGGAAAGATGCCAAATACGACATCGGAAAGCAACCGGCAGGCCGCGCCGGTCCTGGCCTAAAAGTGGCTATATCCCAATTGCTTGAGGGGAATCGCGTGGCCGGCGCCATCGACAAGCGTCACGCCCTCGTCCGGCCCTGTCACTCTACCGATTTTCGTTGCCCGGACGGAAGCTTCCCCAGCGGCAGCCTCGATCTCGTTCCCCTTTTCGGGTGGGGCGGCAAAGAGAATTTCATAGTCGTCGCCGCCGCCCGCAATCAGCGGGAAGAGCGTCTCGTTCTGCCGCAGCGCCATTTTCGCCGCTGCCGACAGTGGCAGTCTGTCCTTTTCGATTCGGGCCCCTGTACCGGAGGTTTCGCAAATATGGCCGAGATCGGCCAAAAGCCCATCCGACACGTCGAGCCCGGCATGGACGAGACCCCGCAGCCTCGGCCCGAGCGAACAGCGCGGTTCGGGTTCGCGATAGCGCCGAACGAGCCAGTCGGCATCCTCATGGCCAAGCCCGGAGAGCCTTCCCTTCAGCACTTCGAGACCGAGCGCCGCATCGCCGAGCGTTCCGGTCACGTAAATATCGTCGCCGGGCCGGGCGCCGCCGCGAAGGATCATCCCGCCAATGGGCACCTCGCCGATGGCCGTCAGTGAAAGCGTCAGCGGCCCCGGCGTCTTCACTGTGTCGCCGCCCCAGAGAGAAACGCCATAGCGCTTCTGGTCATCCGCAAGGCCGGCCGCGAACCGTTTGATCCAGTCGAACGTGGTGTCGTCCGCCCACGCCGTCACCAGCAGATAGCCTTTCGGCACCGCTCCTTTCGCGGCAAGGTCGGAAAGGTTCACACGCAGGAGTTTGCGAGCAACGCTTTCGGCAGGATCATCGGAGAGAAAATGGATGCCGGCAACGATGGCATCGACGGTGAGAATGGTCTCGCAGCCATCCTCCACGCGGTAGAGCGCGGCATCATCCTTCAGCGCAAAGGCGCCTTCGGCCCCCGAGGCGAGAGGCGCGAAAACTTCCTCGATCAGCGCGAATTCGCCGGGCCGATTGCCTCTCTCAGCTTTTTCCACCGGAGCCATGTTCCGCTCCCGCCCCGCCCCTGATGTCGCGGCCAAGCCGGTCGAGCACTGCATTCACGACGCCCGGCTCGTCACCTTCAAAGAAGGCATGCGCGATATCGACATACTCGTTGATGATGACCTTGAGAGGCACATCCTGGCAGCGGCGAAGCTCGTAGATCCCGCAGCGCAAGATGGCGCGTAGCGTCGAGTCGATCCGTGCGAGCGACCAGCCCTTGGCCAGGGCGCCATTTACCTGCCTGTCCAGCTCGCGCTGTTCGCGCACGACGCCGCGAACAATATCCTCGAAGTGAGCGGCATCGGCATGCGCGATTTCCCCCCCTTCGTCGTCCTGGTCGAGGCGCTGCTCGACGAACTCCGCAACCGCGTCGTCGAGCGGTGTGGAAGCGATATCCATCTGATAGAGCGCCTGCACGGCGCCGAGGCGCGCGGCGGAACGAGCCTTGTGATCGAGACTGCCGTCGGATGCAGGCTGTGCGGGAATCGCCATCTTCTTCGATAAACCTCGA
>JAGUWA010000227.1 GCA_020062605.1 Parvibaculum sp.
GGACGGGTTTGCCGCGAGCGCCGTTGCCGGCGACATCACGCGCGACGACGGTGCGGCCGCCGTTGCCGAAGCGGCAGGCGAAGTCAACATTCTCATCAACAATTACGGCACGGCCGATGCGGGCTCGTGGACACGCACAGAGACCAACGGCTGGATCGAAGCCTATGAAAAGAACGTGCTCTCAGCCGTTCGCCTGACGCGCGCTTTTATGGGCGGCATGACGGCCAAGGGCTGGGGCCGGATCCTCATGCTCGGCACCATCGGCTCGACGGAGCCTGCAGCGCGCATGCCTCACTACTACGCCTCGAAAGGCGCACTTGCGACAATGACCGTTTCACTCGCAAAGGAACTGGCGGGCACCGGCGTCACCGTCAATCTCGTTTCGCCCGGTCTCATCCGTACGAAGGAAGTCGAGGAGCGCTTTCTGAAACAGGGCCGCGAGCGCGGCTGGGGCGAGACCTGGGAAGAGGTCGAGCCGCATGTGCTGAAGAACTTCATGGGAAACCTGACGGGACATATTCCGCTTCCAGAGGAAATCGCCAACCTCGTAGCCTATCTGGCAAGTCCTCTCTCCGGGGCCATCGACGCGCTCAACATTCGCATCGACGGCGGCACGACCGCGCTTGTCACATAAGAAAAGACTGGGAGATTGAAATGCAGCCATTCCGGTTCGATCTTTGCGAACTGCCAGGCGAGACGGAAGGTCTCCGCGAGGAGATAAGGATTTTCCTTGCCGAGGAACTGCCGAAGATTCCGAAGGTGACGCGGGCGCAGACATGGTCCGGATCGGATGCCGGCTTCAGCCGCAAGATGGGTGCGAAGGGCTGGATCGGCATGACATGGCCGAAGCAATATGGCGGGCATGAGCGGAGCTTCTTCGACCGCTATGTGATGCTGGAGGAAATGCTCGCGGCGGGCGCTCCGGTGGGCGCGCACTGGATCGGCGACCGGCAATCGGGCCCTCTGCTGCTGCGTTTCGGCACGGAAGAACAGCGCCAGAAAATCCTGCCGCGCGTCGCGAAAGGCGAATGCTATTTCTGCATCGGCATGTCGGAGCCGGATTCGGGTTCGGACCTTGCCGCCACGCGGACCCGGGCCGACAAGGTGGATGGCGGCTACAAGGTGAACGGCACCAAGCTCTGGACTTCGGGCGCCCACACCGCGCACTACATGATCGGTCTTTTCCGCACGAACCTCGACCCGCAGAACAAGCATGCCGGGCTGACGCAGTTTCTCGTCGACCTCAAGAACACGGACGGCATCACCATTCGCCCGATCAAGGATCTCGCGGGCAATGCGCATTTCAACGAGGTCGTGTTTCAGGACGCCTTCGTGCCAGACGACATGATGGTCGGAACGGAGGGCGGCGGTTGGGGCCAGGTGACGGCGGAACTCGCTTTCGAGCGCTCGGGACCGGAACGCTATCTCTCGAGCTTCCTGCTGATGGTCGAGATGATCCGCGAACTCGAAAAGCAGGGTGGAGCGGAGGGCGCGCGCGAGATCGGCCGCCTCGTCGCCCATCTCGTGACGCTGCGCCAGATGTCGCTCTCCGTCGCAGGCATGCTCGAAAAGGGCGAAAACCCGGCCCTCGAAGCTTCGGTGGTGAAGGACCTGGGTGCGATCTTCGAGCAGGACATGCCGGTACGTGCGCATGAACTGCTGGGGATCGAGCCGAAGGTGGGCGAGGGCAGCGACTATGAGCAGGTGCTCGGCTATCTCACGCAGACGGTACCTTCCTTCTCGCTGCGCGGCGGAACGCGCGAAATCCTGCGCGGCATCATCGCCCGCGGGCTCGGACTGCGCTGAGGGAGAAAGCCATGAACGAACTCCAGACCATTCTTTCGGACAGCGTGAACGGGCTTCTCTCGGAACGCGTGACGAAATCGCTCGTACAGAAGGCGGAGGAGGGAGAGTTTCCGGCCACGCTCTGGAACGAGGTCGAAGCGAACGGGCTGACCCGCGTGCTCGTGCCCGAAGCCGAAGGCGGGGCAGGCGGCACATGGGCGGATGCCGCCATCGTGCTCAAGGCGGCGGGCGAACATGTCGCGCCATTGCCGCTGGCGGACGCGATCCTGGCGAACTGGTTTCTCGCGGCCGCCGGCATCGAGGTGCCCGACGGCGTGACGACGTTGCTCGACGGCGATTTCACGCTCGACGGCGGCAAACTCTCAGGTGTGGCGCCGCGCGTCTCCTTCGGGCGCGACGCGCGATATGGCGTCGCTATTGCGAAGGGCGAGGTGGCGTTGGTTTCACTCGATGGAGCGGAGATCGAACGTGGCATCAACGTCGCACGCGAACCGCGCGACCGCGTGGTGCTGAACGGCGCGGCGGTGACGGCGAGGCAAGCGCCGCTGCCGGCGAATGCGATGAGGCTTTACGGCGCCCTCATCCGGGCCTGTCAGATGGCGGGTGCGCTCGGTTATCTCTCGTCGCAATCGGTCGCCTATGCGAACGAGCGCACACAGTTCGGCAAGCCCATCGGGAAGTTCCAGGCGATCCAGCAGCAACTCGCCGTGCTGTCGACGCAGGCGGCGGCCTGCGGCGTGATCACGGATTATGCCTGCGCGCAGGCCGGCAAGCGCGGGCACGATGCGGCATTCGAGATTGCCGCCGCGAAGATCCGCGTCGACGATGCATCGAGCATCGCGACGTCGATTGCGCATCAGGTGCATGGCGCGATCGGCTTCACCTACGAACACGGGCTTCACTTCGCGACGCGCCGGCTATGGTCATGGCGCGCCGAGTTCGGCGCGGGCCGCGACTGGGCGGAAGAACTTGGCCGCGAAACGATTGCGGCGGGTGCCGACGCGCTCTGGCCGCGCGTGACGGCCAGATAGATTTCGATACCGCAAGAGGACAGAAACCGATGAAAGTTTCCGAGGCTCTGAAGAGCCGCATTACCTGCCGCGCCTTTCTCGACAAGCCGGTGCCGGAAGAGACGGTGCGGCAAATTCTCGAAGAGGCGAAATACGCGCCTTCGGGCGGCAACCTTCAGCCCTGGCATGTCTATGTGCTGACGGGCGCCAAGCTGAAGGAATTTCTCTCGATCATCGAGACGAAACAGAAGGACGCCCCCTTCGGCGAAGGGACGGAATACGACATCTATCCGAAGGGCCTGACCGACCCCTACAAGGCGCGGCGCTTCAAATGCGGCGAGGACATGTATGCGACGATCGACGTGCCGCGCGAGGACAAGGCGGGCAGGCTGCAGCAGTTTGCACGCAACTTCCGCTTCTTCGATGCGCCGGTCGCCATGTTCTTCGCCATCGACCGCCAGATGGGCCTTGGTCAGTGGTCCGACCTCGGCATGTTCATCCAGTCGGTGATGCTCGCCGCCCGCGAGCACGGGCTCCATACGGCGCCTCAGGAAGCCTGGGCGATCTGGTACAAGACCGTCTCGGAATTCGTGGCCATGCCTGAGAACCTCATGCTCTTCTGCGGGATGGGCCTCGGCTATATGGACGAGAGCGCGCCCATTAACAAATTGCGGACCGAAAGGGCGCCGCTGGAGGAATTTGCGACGTTTTCCGGATTCTGAGTGGCGCTTCCTGAAAGATACATGCAAATTCCGTTCATCACGGGTTCAGCGTCGCTGGCTTAGGTACGGGGGCATGACGCAGACATCCACATGGATCGCCCTGACGATCGTCGCGGCCGCTCTCCTCTTCGGAGGGCTCGCCCCTGCGCGCGCTGACGGCATCTTGGCGGGGCCCGGGGCCTCACCGCTCCTGCAGGAGGTCCAGTGGGGTTACCACTCCGAGCAGGACAATGCGCGCGACGCCGTGCGGTCGGGCAGGGTGATCTCGCCCGGCCAGGCAAAGCAGGCCGCGCTTTCCCGCTACCCCGGCAAGTTCCTCGACATGAGCTTCGGCGGGCAGACTTATCATGTGAAGATCAGGACACCGGACAACCGGGTCGTGGTGGTTGCGGTCGATGCGGTGTCGGGCCGCGTCATGGGCGCGCGATAGGCGCCCGGAGAGGCTCTGGACGGAGAAGAACATGCGGCTCCTGGTTGTCGAAGACGATCCCGATCTCAACCGCCAGCTCGTCGCCGCGCTGGGAGAA
>JAGUWA010000371.1 GCA_020062605.1 Parvibaculum sp.
GACGCTTCTCGGCGCGGGGTCGGCCACGGCCGTCAGCGCGGGCAGCAAAGCCGGGGATGAGAGCCCGATGGCGCAGGTGGCTTTGTCCCCGAGACATCCTTCGGCGGAGACGCTGTCCGGCTGGCCGTGGGAGCGGTGCGTATCGCCCTCATTGTGGGCGTGAATGCCGGAAGCCGGGGCGGCCCTCGCCGGGGACACGGCCCAGCAATGGCCGAGCGCGGCAAACACCACGCTCAGGACGTACAAAGCCGATATGTGCGCCCGGAACCGCTTCATCTGCCGACAATGCAACCTTCCACCGGTGGAAGGTCAACCGTCAAAGCCACGGCGATGAGCTCTTGACCGCGAGGAAGTGCCAGCCTATTCATAATAAATACCAACTGGTCGGTTTGTATAAAAAATGGCCGAAAACCTCGAAAGAACGAACCTTCCAGTGGCGGCGCCGGTCCATGATGGGCGGCTTGCCCGTGGCAGCCGTACGCGCCAGGCCCTGCTCGATGCCGCCTTTTTCGAGATTTACGAGCAAGGGTTCCGCTCGGCCAGCCTGAACGAGATCATCCGGAAGGCCGGCTGCACCAAGGGTTCGCTCTACCACCATTTTCCGGACAAGCATGCGCTCGGCCTTGCCGCCGTTGCGGACCACATGGGCGCGCATATCGATCAGACCTGGATCGAGCCCCTCGCCCGCACGGACGACCCGCTCACCTCGATCCGCCTCATCATCAAGCGGTATGCCAATGAGGAACAAGGCATAGATCCGCTGCGCGGCTGCCCGTTCCAGAACCTCTCGCAGGAAATGTCGGGGATCGACAAGGACTTTCAGTCCTATTTCACGGACCTGTTCAACCGGTGGCGCGGCGCGATCGCGGCCGCCCTCGCGAGAGGTCAGGCGAAGGGCACGGTACGCAAGGATATCGACCCCGAATGCGTCGCGACGCTCGTTGTCGCGAGTCATCAGGGCATCACGAGCATGATCAAGGCGACGCAGGACAGGAATGTCGGCCAGGCGGCCGCTACAGCTTTCTTCGATTATCTGGACAGCCTGCGGCCGTAGTGTCCACAAGGCGTTGGGAGTGAGGCTCATGAACAATTGGGTGGTGGCTTACGGCAGACTCATTGTGAAATTTCGCTGGCTCGTTGTGCTGGCGGCGATCGCAGGCGCCCTGTTTCTGGCCAGCGGTGGGCGCTTCATTGAGTTCTCCAATGACTACCGCTACTTCTTCACCGAACAGAATCCGAACCTCCAGGCCTTCGAGCGGCTTGAACGGACCTACACCAGTCCCGACACTCTGCTCTGGGTGCTTCGCCCGAACGAAGGCAAGATCACCACGCCCGAACGTCTCGCCATCGTGAAGGACATCACCGAGCGCGCCTGGCAGACACCCTTCTCGATCCGCGTCGACAGCCTCACGAACTACCAGCACACCCGTGCGGAGGAAGACGATCTGACGGTTCGCGACCTCGTCGACAACCCGCAAGACCTCACACAGGCGCAGGCCGACACGGTGGGAGAGATTGCCCTCGGCGAACCGGTGATCGCGAACCGGCTCATCTCGGACGACGAAACGACGACGGCGATCGTCGCGACACTGAAGATGCCCCGCGACGACCAGGTCGCGACATCGAGCGTCATGACCTATGCGCGCGAACTGCTCGCCGACATGCGGGAGAAACACCCGGAGATCCGCTTCGAGCTGACGGGCTCAGTCGCGCTGTCGAGTTCCTTTTCGGAAGCGGCTCAACGGGACCTGAAGACGCTGACGCCCGCCATGTATCTGGTGCTGGCGTTGACCGTCTATTTCCTCACCCGTTCGATCCCGGGCACCATCGCCACCATCCTGGTGGTCACGCTCTCGGCTGCGGCGGCCATGGGGCTTGTCATGGGCTAGCTCGGCGTCAAGCTGACGCCGCCCTCCTCCGGCGCGCCGACCATCATTCTCACAATCGCCGTGGCGGATTCGATCCACATTCTCGTGACAATGCTTGTCGAGATGCGGCGAGGCCGGGAAAAGTTCGACGCCATCGTGGAAAGCCTGCGCGTCAACTGGGGGCC
>JAGUWA010000032.1 GCA_020062605.1 Parvibaculum sp.
CCGGTTCGGAAAACGGTCCAGACTATAAGCGACGAGCAGATTTTCACGATGAGACGGGATCGCAAGGCGATTCCGTCTCATCGTGATCTGCTCTAGGCGTCGTCTCCCACCAGCGCGCGCTGCGCATGCCAGGTTGCGTGCCCGAGCAGCGGAAAGATCACCGCAAGGCCCAGAAACCAGGTCGCGATCCCGAAGGCGGTGAGAAGCGCGACAATCCAGGCCCAGAGCAGCATCGGCCAGAAATTGAGCCGCACCGCGCGAATGCTCGTCGTCACCGCCGTTACCGCGTCGATGTCGCGGGCGAGAAGCAGCGGCACGGAAATCGCGGAAATCGCGAAAACGGCGAAGGCAATCGCGCCACCGGCTACCGAGCCGATGACCAGCATGGCGAGCCCGCGCTGCGTGAGCAGCAGCATGGGCGCAAACTCGGAAAGGGGCGGTATGCCGGTCGATCCGAAGAAGAGAGCAAAGAGCCAGCCCGCGACCTGAAGCCAGATCAGCATTGCCCCGGCAAGCATGGCGCCGACGAAGGCAAGCTGCGAAATGTTGCGGCTCGAAACGAAAGCGACATCGGCGAGCCTTACCGGCAGACCCGCTTCGAGGCGGCGGCTTGCCTCGTAAAGCCCGACCGCAAGCATCGGCCCGACGAGGAGAAAACCCGCCGCCATGACCGGCACCAGCGCGCTGAGATTGGCGAAGAGAAGCACCGCCACGAGCGAGAGCGATGCCAGCAGAAACGCGATGCCGTAGGTCAGGCTGATCGCCGGAACGACGCGCATGTCCGCCCATCCCGCTTCGAGCCAGCGCCAGGGCTGATCGGGACGAATGCGGCGGACCACCGGCTCCACGCCGGCGGCACCCGTCATTTCCGTATTTCCTGCCGGAACGCCCATCGTCAGCCCCTCCCAAAGCAAAACCATCAGCAGCAACATGCTAGCCTTGGAACGTCCCTCCCGTCCATGTGGGATTGCGCCGCGAATGGCTCTCAAAGACGTGAGCCGATGTGAAAGGCGGGAACGATAATTTCAGCCTACATTCCATTCAGACACCTGGACCTTGATCCATATCAAAGGAGCTCGAAGGCCCATGCGATTCCTGCTTTCGCTAGCCCTTGCCCTCGCCATGCTCGCGGGAGGCGCATCCGCCCAAACGGAACCGGAAGAGACAACGGCTGTGGCGATCTTCGCCGGGGGCTGCTTCTGGTGCATGGAACCGCCCTTCGACAAGACGGACGGCGTGATCAGCACCACCTCGGGCTATACGGGCGGAACGGTCGCCAATCCGAGTTATGAGGAGGTCTCGCGCGGCGGAACGGGCCACGCCGAGGCGGTGAAAGTCGTCTACGACCCGGCCCGGGTGAGCTATGAGGAACTGCTGCACATCTTCTGGCGCAACATCGATCCGTTCCGCAAGGATGCGCAGTTTTGCGACGTGGGTTCCCAGTACCGCTCGGCGATCTTCACCCTCGACGCGGAACAGAAGAGGCTCGCGGAGAAATCGAAGGAAGAGCTCGAGAAGTCGGGGCGTTTCTCGCAGCCCCTCGTGACGGAGATCGAAGAGGCGGGCCCCTTCTTTCCGGCCGAGAAATACCATCAGGATTACTACGTGAAGAATCCGAACCGTTACACCTACTACCGCTGGAGCTGCGGACGCGATGCGCGGCTTGAGCAAGTCTGGGGCAACGAAGCGGGCGGGCATTGAGGAGGACAGCATGATGTCACGACGCAAATTTCTGGGCGGAACCGCAGTTGCGGGCGTGCTCGCGGCGGCCGGAGCGGCGTTGCGCGGCGGCAGCGCGGATGCGGCGGAGAACGGTTCCTTCGAAGTCGTCAGAACGAAGGCCGAATGGAAGGAACTGCTGACGCCCGAGCAATATTATGTACTTCGGGAGCACGGCACCGAACGGCCCGGCTCAAGCCCGCTCAACAAGGAAAAGCGCAGCGGCACGTTCCACTGCGCGGGATGCGACCTCGCCCTCTTCTCTTCGGAAACGAAATACGAGAGCGGCACGGGCTGGCCGAGCTTCTATGCGCCGCTCGACAACGCGGTCGGCACGTCGGAAGACCGGAGCTTCTTCATGACACGCGTCGAGGTTCACTGCCGCCGCTGCGGCGGCCATCTCGGACATGTCTTCGACGACGGCCCGCCGCCGACCGGAAAGCGCTACTGCATGAACGGCGTGGCGATGACCTTCGAGCCGGCCGGTCCCGCCTAGGGCACGCTGCGCCGTTTTGCATTCTGCAGAGCGTCTTCGAGCGCACGCAGGAAGCGGGAGCGATCCTCCCTGGAAAAGGCGGGACCGCCGCCCTTCGACTGGCCCGTCTCCCGCAACTCCCGCATCAGATCGCGCATGGCAAGCGCCATCCCGATACTGTCCTTCGTGAAGGGCCGTCCGTCATGCCCCAGCGCCGCCGCGCCCCTTTCGAGTGCGCGGGAGGCCAGCGGAATATCGCCTGTCACCACGATATCGCCCACGCTCGCCCGCTCCGCGATCCAGTCATCCGCCGCATCCGGCCCTTCCGGGACGACCACCTGCCGCACGAGCGGATGGCCGGTCGGCCGCATGCCGCTATTGCTGACAATGTGAACGGGCACGCCATGGCGCTCGGCGACGCGCACCACCTCCTCCTTCACCGGGCAGGCATCGGCATCGACATAGATTTCGGTCACGCGTTCTTCATTCCCTGACTGCTTTCGGGTGCGGACGATGATAGCTTCCCCGCGTGACTGACACTCCCGGAAAATCCTCCCCGCGCCCCATCGCCGCGGTTATCGGCGGCGGCCCGGCGGGCCTCATGGCGGCCGAGCGGCTTGCGCCTGTCGCCGAAGTCCATCTTTTCGATGCCATGCCCTCGCTCGGCCGGAAATTCCTTCTTGCGGGCAAGAGCGGGCTGAACATTACGCATGGCGAGGAACTCGACATCTTCCTGACCCGATTCGGCGCAGCGCGAGAACAACTCGAGCCCGCGTTGAGAGCCTTCACGCCGCACGACATCAGGTCATGGACAGCAGAACTCGGAATCGAAACCTTCCAGGGAAGCTCCGGCCGCGTCTTTCCCGTCATGATGAAGGCATCACCCCTGCTTCGGGCCTGGCTCCGGCGGCTTGGCGAAAGCGGTGTCATCTTCCATGCGTGGCATAGATGGCAGGGCTGGACGGAGGATGGTGCGCTCCGCTTCAGCGCGCCCGGTAGCGATCTTGCCTTCATGGCAGACGCGACCGTGCTCGCGCTTGGCGGCGCAAGCTGGCCGCGCCTTGGCGCCGATGGAAGCTGGACGCCGTTTCTGTCCGCGCGCGGCGTGGAGATAGCACCCTTCCGACCTTCGAATTGCGGCTTCGACGTCGCCTGGAGCGAGCACATGAAGGAGCGCTTCGCGGGTGCGCCGGTCAAATCCGTGACGCTCGGCTTTGCGGGGGAAAGCGTGAAGGGCGACTTCGTGGTGACGGAGAATGGCATCGAGGGAAGCGCGGTCTATGCGCTCTCTGCCGCCCTTCGCGACGCCACAGAACGCGACGGATATGCGACACTCTCGCTCGATCTCGCGCCGGACATGGACCTCGTCCGCCTCGAAACGGCGCTCGCTACGCCGCGCGGCAAGAATTCCATCGCCAATCATCTGCGGAAGAAGGCGCATATAGACGGCGTGAAAGCCGCCTTGCTGCGGGAGGCGGCGGACAAGGCGGCGTTCGAGAACCCCTCGTCGCTCGCCCGCGCCATCAAGCGTCTGTCTCTGAGACTCGAACGCCCCCGACCCATCACCGAAGCGATCAGCGCCGTGGGTGGCATCCCGTTCGGCGAACTCGACGAAGGCTTCATGCTGAAGAAATGTCCGGGCGTCTTCGCCGCCGGAGAGATGCTCGACTGGGAAGCACCGACCGGCGGCTATCTGATTTCGGCCTGCCTCGCCACGGGACGCGCGGCAGGCGACGGCGCGGCCCGTTGGCTCAGGCGTTCTTGACCAGCATGCCGCCATCGACCGGGATCGCCACGCCGTTGAGATAGGACGAGGCCGGAAGGACAACGCTGAGCGTCACATGCGCCACCTCCTCCGGAAGTCCGTAGCGCCGGAGCGGCACGCGGCGCTTCGCGAATATCTCCTTGTGTTCGTCCGGGATACCTTCCGTGATGCCGGTGCGGATCGGGCCGGGACAGATGCAATTCGCCGTCACGCCTTCGCGGCCAAGCTCGACCGCAAGCGCACGGGTGAGGCCGATGACGCCATGCTTCGCCGCCACGTAAGGCGAATTGCCTGGCGTCGCGCCAAACCCTTCCGTCGACGCCACATTGACGATCCGCCCCTCGCCCGACTTTTTCAGCATTGGGAGCGCCGCACGAACGAAGCGCATATGCGCGGTGAGCATCACGTCGAGCGCAAGCGTCCATGTGTCTTCGTATCCGGGCTCTCCGATCCCGTGGAAAGTCGCAAGGCCCGCATTGTTGACGAGGATGTCGAGCCCGCCGAAGCGCTCCCCGACCTCTTTCACCACGCGGACAATGCCCTCCCCGTCGGCGACATCGAGCGCCCATCCTGCCGCTTCGCCGCCTGCTCCCTCGATCTCCTTCACAACCGCGTCCACCCGGTCCTGCGTCAGATCGATCACGGCAACCTTCGCGCCTTCATCCGCAAAGACATGCGCGGTGGCGCGTCCCATGCCGCTCGCCGCACCCGTGACGAGCGCGACCTTCCCCTTGATCGAGCGGCTGAGTTTCCTGACGGGTTCCATGGATCGTCTCCTCTTTTCCGATGCTTTCGCTCGCGCAAGGGTAGCCAAACCGCAGAACGCAAGCGAGATTGAACCTCGGTTTCCTTCACGCGTTTTGATCTGCATCCACGCTTCCCTTGCGGCAGCCACTCAAAGGAACGGCCATGCCTCTCACGCTGGAACAAGCAATTGCACTCGCCGCAAAGGCCCATGAGGGAGAGCGGGACCGAAAGACCGGCGAGCCTTACATTTTTCATGTGGTGCGCGTGACCATGTCCGTGACAGGAGAGAAAGAACGGATCGCCGCCGCACTGCACGATGTGGTGGAGCATGTGGACGGCTGGACCCTGGAGCGGCTGGCGCAGGCCGGCGCGCCGCCC
>JAGUWA010000313.1 GCA_020062605.1 Parvibaculum sp.
ACGAGTTCGCCGATCTTCCGGACGGAAGACTGTTTCACCTTGCCGGCGACCTGCGCGATGTCGATCAACATGTCGTCGTTCAACTGATCCGGCGCGGGGAGCGCGCCAGAGAGAGCGTTTTCGTCTCCGGGACCGGCGAGTACAGACTGACCTTCGAACGCTCCACCACCGGAAACGCCCGGCAATGCGAGGCGTCCCGCGGCGCCGGCAAAGCCCCCCGTTTTCGCGAGAAGAGGACGCGCTACGAAGAAAATGGCAACGAGAGCAAGAACAGCAAGCACGGCAAGCTCGGCGAGGCGCATGATGTCCGCCTGCGTGAACCCCATGAAGCCCCCCGCCTCGTCGGTAGCGGCGGTGCCCGCATCGAGTTCGGGCCGTGCCGCGAATTGCAGGTTCACGACTTCCACCTGGTCACCGCGAGCCTCGTCAAAGCCCATTGCGGTTTTGATCAGCGCTTCGATCTTCTCGAGTTCCTGCTGGGAGCGCGGCGCATAGGTCACCGAGCCGTCCTCGCCCTCGACATAGGAGCCGTCCACCAATACGGCGACGGAGAGGCGTTTCACGCGACCTGGCTCCAGAACTTCGGTCTTGGTCGTGCGAGAAATCTCGTAGTTTACCGTCTCCTCGGTACGGTTCGCGGCCTCGCGAGCGCCGGACTCTGCTTCCGTCCCGCCGAGGTTGGCATTCGGCAGGTTGTTGCCGACGGTCACGCCATCATTCGCAGCGCCGTCGGCGCTGCTGGACGAGTCTTCCACGGTCTGCGTCGAGCGAACAACCTGACCATTCGGATCGAACATGTCCGACGTTTGAGTGATTCTGTTGTAGTCCATCTGCGCCGTCACTTCGACGCGAGCCTTGTCGACACCGACGACGCGCTGGACGATGTTTTCGAGGTGTGTGCGAAGACGCGCTTCGTAACCGGTGCGGCGTTCGTCGATGGAGCTTGCGAAGATTGCCTGGTTGTCGTCGCCAGCACCGCTTGCGAGCAACGTGCCGCGCTCATCGACGATGGAAACACGGCCGGGGGCGAGGCCGTCCACGGCGGACGCAACGAGGTACTGTATGGCCTTCACCTGCTGCGTGGAAAGTGCGTCGCGGCTGACCTTGAGGACGATCGATGCCGTCGGCTCGCGGCGTTCGCGAGAGAAGAGTTCCCGCTCGGGGAGAACGAGGTGGACGCGCGCGCCCTTGATGCCGTCGATTGCGCGGATGGTACGCGCGAGCTCACCTTCCAGAGCGCGAAGATGGTTGATGTTCTGGAGGAAGCTCGTGGTGCCAAGAGCGTCGGCGTTATCGAAGATTTCATAGCCGACCGTTCCGCCCGCAGGCAGCCCCTTCTCCGCCAGCATCATGCGCAGACGCAGAACGTCCGTCTGCGGCACGTAGATCATGCTGCCGTCGCCGCGCAGTTCGTAAGGCACCTTGGCTGCATCGAGTTCGGCGACCATCTTGGCGGCATCTTCGACGCCGACGTCGGAGAACAGGAGCGCCCTGGGTTCGGTTCCCAGACGCAGGCCGATGAAAGCAAAGAAAATCAGAAGGGCGACGGCGACCAGCCCGAGTGCCGCGAGGCGTACTACGCCCAGGGATCTGAGAAGATTCGAGAAGTTATTCACCAACCCACCTCTTGTGCCAGCGCGCAGGTCCGGGACCCTTTCCTGGATCCTGCCTTCGCGCGACATCAGGTAGCCGGCAAATCCTTTGCCCCCTCCAACCTCGATTCCTGTTGCCCAATCGAGGTTCCCCGTGCCGCTGGGCAAAAATTACCGCGTACGGCCTAAACAGATGCTTAACGCACACGGCAATTTTTGCCGGGTGGGAGGATGTTGAGGTCCAAGAGAAGAAAAAAGACGCCGGCGGAGGGAGGATCCGCCGGCGCCCGGAAAGACAGCAAGGACGCAGATACTGTTCTATCTTACTGCCTGTACTGCTGAACCCTGGTAGCTCGAAGCCCGGCCAGGCCGTGACGTTCGATGGAGCGCTGCCAGCTCAGAAATTCCTCGACCGTCAGCGTGTACCGGCGGCAGGCGTCGTCGAGGCTGATCAGGCCACCGCGAACGGCGGCCACGACTTCGGCCTTGCGGCGAATGACCCATCGCTTCGTATCCGGCGGTGGCAGGTCAGCAACAGTGAGCGGGCTCCCGTCGGGCCCGATCACGTAGTTGACCTTGGTGGTCTGGTGCTCACTCATCGAACTTTGGTCTCCGTGCTCTTCGCTTGTTTCAGAGCATAAGGACGCGACTTTAAAAAACGGCTAAGCGCGAGGATAAAATTTGCCCGGATTCAATGGGTTAGCTGTTCCATTGCGGGACGCGTGAACCAAGTTATGACCCTGTTTCCGGTGTCTTAACCGAAACCACCTGCGAGTAGCGGATCTGGGCGCCGTTCACCGTGAGGAGCGGATCGGTCGTGCTGAGATCGATCGCCGTCACGATGCCGGTTGTCCGCGTGTCCACAGCGACGGGCTGGCCGGTGGAGTCGTTCGCCACGATTTTCAGGAAGTAGGTGCCTTCGGACACTTCATTGCCCTGGCTGTCCTTTCCGTCCCAGGAGAACTGGTGATCGCCCGCGGCCGCGTCCATCTTCTCGGTATAGACGGTTGCGCCGTCGGCATTGATGACCTGGAGCGTGGTATCCGGGGCATCTTCCGCGACAGCAAAATTCCATGTCGCTTCGCCATCCGCCAGCAGGGCGCCGGTGCCCGACCCGGTAATCTCCTTGCCGAGGAGTGACACGGAGAGATTCGAGTTCTGAATCGAATAGGCGGTCAGCAGGGTCTCTAGGTTCCGGTTTGTCTGGATAGATTGTTCGACACCGGACATCTGCACGAGTTGCTGCGTAAACTGATCCGAACTCATCGGATTGGTGGGATCCTGATGTTGAAGCTGTGTCGTCAGGAGTTTCAGGAAAGTGTCGAAATTACCGGCCAGGGCGGCGGATGCCGTGGAGGACTGGCTGCCATTGACTGCCGCCTGAACGGCGGCTGAGGCGGATGCAATATCCATGAGTTGGGCCTTTCTGCGTCAGATGCGGATGTCGACGCCGCCATTCGTGGCGAGATTGATGTTGTAGATCGGCGCGAGCGGCGTCTCGGCATCGGCCTCGCCGGAGGCGGCGGCGGAGTTGCCGCCGCCGGCGAAATCGCGCTCGCCGCCATTGTCGTTCTGGTCGCGAAGGCTGAAGTTCAGACTGTCGTTGTCGGCATGCAGGCCTGCATTGTTGAGTGCCTGCTGGAGGGCGCGTGCGTCGCGCTGCAGAAGGTCGAGTGTCTCGGGGCGGTCCACGGTCATATGGGCGGCGACATGTCCGTCCTTGCGCACTTCCATGCGCACGTCGATGCGGCCCATCTCGGGCGGGTCGAGGCGGATGTCGAAACGGTTCGTCCCCTTCTGGAGATTGCGTGCCATCTGGAGCGCGATGGTGTTCGCGGGGAGTTGCGTAGGCTGCGACTGGCCGGGCAGGGTGCCGATGCGGATGGTAGCGGCATTGCCGCCGGCGTTTGCCGATTGCTGGACCGTGGAGATGGGCATGTCGCCGCTATTGGCAGATGCGCCGGTGTTTACGCTCGTCCCCGGTGCTATCTGGGCCGCGGAAGTGACAGAACGAACTGTCGCCTGTCCTGTTGCCGGCGATGCGGCTGCACTCACCTGCGATGCGGTTTGATGGTCGCCCGATTTCCGTTCCGCGAGTTTCTCCGCTGCTTCCTGTCCGAGACCTTTTGCGGTCTTTTGCGACTTCGTTTCAGCGGCTTCCGCATCGGCGGTAGCGAGCTGCTCCTTCGCCGTGTCGTAGGCGGGTGAGGCCTGGGAGATGTTCTGCGCCTGGGACGGTACCTGCGACGCAGCCCGGCTTTGCGTTTTCCCCGCATCTGTGGCGGACGCCGTTTCCTCGCCAGGCTGACTTGCGGGCGCAACCTGTCCCTCTGTGTTCTCCATGCCGGCAGGCGCCGCCGCCTGCTGCGAAGCGGCGTTGCTGGTTCCCTTGATCGCGACAGGAGCGGCCGGTGAAGTGCCTTTCTCCAATGTCTTCGTCGCAGCCGTGTCTGTTGTCGGGACAGCGGTAGCGGCAATCGCATCCGCGGATTCGTCCCCCTCCGCCTTGTCCGCCTCATTCTCTGCCGCGACTTGCTCGCTTTCCCCGGCTTCGACGGCGTCCTCGGTGGCAACCGCCATATCTTCCGGCATCGCTTCGGCAGGGAGGTCGATCCCTGCGTCCGAGGCCGGTGCGGTCTCGATGGATGAGCTTTCTCCGGTGCCGACCTTCTTGCTCTCCCGGTCGCGGTCCTCGCGCGCGGCTTTGCGGGCCGAAGATTCATCCTGCCGTTCGGG
>JAGUWA010000253.1 GCA_020062605.1 Parvibaculum sp.
ATGAGCGAGAGGATCGCCTGCTGCTCGGCGCGCGCGCCGGCGCCGCCTTCCGGCATCATGGTCGCACGGTCCCAATGCAGCACCGCCTGCGCGCCGTAGAGCGCGGCGAGCCGCTCGAAGCGATCCTTCAATGCCGCGTAGGCCGCCGTCGAATTGCGCTCGCTCATGCCTTTGTCCGTTCCCGCCCGATCCGTCCATTCGCCTTGTGATAGGCAATGTAGACGCCGAGAAGCACGGCCGCGAGGCCGAACCAGGTGAGCGCATAGTCGAGATGATTGTTCGGAATGTCGATGCGCGTGCCTTTCGGCTGCGGCCATTCCCCGGCGAAGCTTCCCTTCTCCGCCTCGACGATGAAGGGCGCGATCTGTTTGCCGTCGAGCACGGCTCCCCCGGCTCGCGCCATCGTTGCCGGATCGCGCACCATCCAGATATTCTTGGCCGGGTCGTCCTGCCCGTCGAACGAACTGCGCGCCTGCGGCTCGCGCATGACGCCGGTGAACGTCACCTCGCCCTCGGGCGCAGCCCCATGCGCGTTCTTCAGCGGCAAAGGCACGAAGCCGCGATCGACAAACACCACCGCGCCCTCCTCCACCTCGAAGGGGCTCAGCACGCTGTAGCCTGCCGCGCCGCCTGCATCTTGCGTGAAGTGATGGAACTCGGCGTCGAGGAAGCGCCCCGTCAGCGTCACGCGGCGAAACTTCTCCGCTTCGGCATCGAGCGTTTCCCATGTCTCGGGGCGCGGCAGCGCCACGGGCGCTTCATGGAGCCGCGTCTCGATCCGCGCCAGCAGCGCTTCCTTCCAGGCGAGCCGCTCGACCTGCCAGAGCCCGAGCCCGACCAGCACAGGCAGCGCCGCGAGTGTCATGAGCGTCGGCCAGAAAAGTGGCCGGAAGAAACGGTTGTCGCGCAAACTCATTTCTCGAGGCGCCCCTCCTCGGCCCGGTGGCGGTATTGCTGCGCCACGAGCCATCCCTTCAACGGGCGAATGAGGCCGATGGTGAGCGCGAGCGTCAGCGGGATCCATAAAGCCGCATGAACCCAATAAGGCGGCGACCAGGTGAACTCCACCCAGAGCACAAGGCCCACGACGATGAAGCCTGCGATCATCATGATGAAGACCGCCGGCCCGTCGCCCGAATCCGCGAAGGAGTAGTCGAGCCCGCAGACGTCGCATTTCGGTGCGAGGTCCAGAAATCCCTTGTAGAGCTTGCCCTTGCCGCAGCGCGGGCAGCAGCCCTTGAGGCCGACTTCGATAGACGAGGGCATCGTCTCCTGTTTATCCGTCATGATGCGTCTCCTCGTCTTTCCAAATGACAAGGGGCGGGCCGCTGCCGCAGACCCGCCCCCCCGATTCTCTCACCGAACCGTTTCTGCGAAGGCTCAGGCGCCGTGGATCGCTCCGCCGTGGCCGCCCCAGATGTAGATCGCGAAAAACAGGAACAGCCAGACCACGTCGACGAAGTGCCAGTACCAGGCCGCCGCCTCGAAGCCGAAATGCTGCTTCGGCGTGAAGTCGCCCTTGATCGCGCGCAGCAGGCAGACGATCAGGAAGATCGTGCCGACGAGCACATGGAAACCGTGGAAGCCGGTCGCCATGAAGAAGGTCGCGCCATAGATATTGCCGCCGAAGGAGAAGGCCGCATGCGCGTATTCATAGGCCTGCACGCAGGTGAAGAAGGCGCCGAGCACCACCGTCAGCGTGAGACCCTGCACGAGACCCTTGCGGTCGCCATGCTGCAGCGCGTGATGCGCCCAGGTCACCGTCGTGCCCGAGGTCAGCAGGATGATCGTGTTGAAGAGCGGCAGGTGCCACGGATCGAACACTTCGACGCCCTGGGGCGGCCAGTGGCCGCCGGTGAAGGCGACGCGCGCAGCCTGCTTCGCCTCGCCGGCGAAAAGGCTCGCATCGAAGAAGGCCCAGAACCAGGCAACGAAGAACATCACTTCGGAAGCGATGAACAGCAGCATGCCGTAGCGCAGGTGAAGCTGCACCACGGGCGTGTGGTCGCCCTTGTGCGCCTCGCGGATCACGTCGCGCCACCAGCCGAACATCGTGTAGAACACGATGGCGAAACCGCCCAGCATGATCCACGGCGCGGAGCCGTGCATCCAGTTGATGGCGCCGATCGCGAGCACGAAAGCGCCGATCGAACCGACGATCGGCCAGGGGCTCGGATCTACGAGATGATAGTCGTGATGTTTGGCGTGGGCGTCAGCCATGTCCCCTCTTCTCCGCTTCAGCGCGCTCCCTTCCGGGCAGCGCGATCAACCAAATTCAGTTCCGGCACCTGCCGGCAATCCCAGTTCCAGCACCTGCCGGAAAGCACAATTCGTTTCGAGGCATCGTCGCGTCCGGCGTCAAATCGGCCGGTTCGCCAGATTGCCTCCCAGCTTCACGATCGTCACCACGAAGAACAGGACGATGAAACCTGCCAACGCCCAGGCGATGGCGAGGTTACGCTGCCGCCGGCGCTTGATCTGTTCTTCCGTCCAGTGCGGCGCGCCGATCTTGTGACGCTCGCCTTCGTCCTTTTCTTCGTCCATTCCGCCTCACATCGCCGGCAGGAGGGCGCTTGCGGGAAGCGCGCCCAGGCCGGTCATCTTCTCGACAAGGAGAAGCGAGAAAATGAGGAACAGGTAGACAATCGAATATCCGAAAAGGCGCATCGCCGCCTTTTCCTGCGCCGCGCCGGCGCGCGTGCGCCAGAGGCCGAAGGCGAGCCACAGGAAACCGAGACCCAGCACCGCCGTCGCACCCGTATAGAGCGCGCCCGCAAAGCCCATGAAACCCGGCAGCAGCGTCACCGGCACAAGAGCCAGCGAATAAAGCATGATCTGGCCGCGCGTCTTCTTCTCGCCCGCGACAACGGGGAGCATCGGCACGCCGACCTTTTCGTAATCGCCGCTGCGGCAGAGCGCGAGCGCCCAGAAATGCGGCGGCGTCCACATGAAGATGATGAGGAAGAGCGCGGCGCTTTCGAGCGACACGCTGCCCGTCACGGCGGCCCAGCCGATCATGGGCGGGAAAGCGCCCGCCGCGCCGCCGATCACGATGTTCTGCGGCGTGCGCCGCTTCAGCCACATCGTGTAGATCGCGACATAGAAGAAGATCGTGAAGGCGAGAAGCGCGGCCGCAACCCAGTTCACGAGCAC
>JAGUWA010000452.1 GCA_020062605.1 Parvibaculum sp.
CGCGCGCAGGTCCGCCGCATCGTCCTGGCCGAGACACATATAGAGCGTGCCCGTGCAGGTGAGGCGGACGCGATTGCAGCTTTCGCAGAAATTATGCGTGAGCGGCGCGATGAAGCCGAGCTTGCCGCCGGTTTCGCGCACCTTCACATAGCGGGCTGGGCCGCCGGTGCGCTCGTCCAGTTCATCGAGCGTCCAGCGTTCCGCGAGCGAGCGGCGGACCTGCGAGAGGGGCAGGTATTGATCCGTGCGGTCGCCGTCGATATCGCCCATCGGCATGGTTTCGATCAGTGTGAGGTCGTGGCCTTGCGCATGCGCCCATTCGATGAGTGCGGGGATTTCGGCTTCGTTGACGCCCTTGAGCGCGACGGTGTTGATCTTGATCTTGAGGCCAGCGCGCCTTGCGGCGGCGATGCCTTCCAGCACCTGCGGGAGACGGCCCCAGCGCGTGATCTGCTGGAAGAGGGTTTCGTCCAGCGTGTCGAGCGAGACGTTGATGCGGCGGACGCCGGCGGCATAGAGGCCGTCCGCATGGCGGGCGAGCTGGCTGCCATTGGTGGTGAGCGTCAGTTCATCGAGCGCCCCACTTTCGAGGTGGCGGCCGAGGGAGCGGATGAGCGTCATCACATCACGGCGGACGAGGGGTTCGCCGCCGGTAAGGCGGAGCTTGCGGACACCCTTGGCGACGAAGGCGGAGCAGACGCGGTCGAGTTCCTCCAGCGTCAGCAGGTCGGGCTTCGGCAGGAAGTTCATGTGCTCGGACATGCAATAGACACAGCGGAAGTCGCAGCGGTCCGTTACCGAGACGCGCAGATAGGTGACGGCCCGGCCATGCGGGTCGATTATCCGGGGCGCCGTGGGGGCCTCGGGGAGGGGCTGTTCCATGTCCATGACCGGAATATAGCAATTGGTCAGCCGGATTTCGCCCCCTCCGGCGATAAGGTTTTCGTGAGGGCTTTTGCGGGGCGGGCGCGCCGGGTAGCCTCGGCGCGACGCAATGCGGGGGAGGCCAATGGCGGATTACATTCTTTCCATCGATCAGGGGACGACGAGCACGCGGGCGCTGCTGTTCGACCGGTCGGGCTCGCCCATGCGGGTGCGCCAGAGGGAGCTGCGCCAGATTTTCCCGCGCGACGGCTGGGTGGAGCATGACGCGGAGGAGATATGGGCGGCGACGCTGGAGGTCTGCCGGGGCGTGCTGACTTCCGGCACGACGGCGGAGAATATCGCGGCCATCGGCATCACCAACCAGCGCGAGACGACGGTGCTCTGGGACCGGGCCACCGGCAAGCCCGTCCACAACGCCATCGTCTGGCAGGACCGGCGGACCGCCGCCTTCTGCGCGAAGCTGAAGGAGGAGGGCAAGGAGGCGCTCGTCCAGGCGAAGACGGGGTTGCTGCTCGATCCTTATTTCTCGGGCACGAAGCTTCGTTGGCTGCTCGACAATGTGGAGGGCGCGCGTGCGAAAGCCGAAAAGGGCGACCTCTGCTTCGGTACGATCGACTCGTGGCTGATCTACAAGCTCACCGGCGGGAAGCGCCATGTGACCGACGCGACGAATGCCTCGCGGACGCTGCTCTTCAACATCGAGACGAATGACTGGGACGACGAGTTGCTGGCGCTCTTCGGCATTCCGCGCGGCGTGCTGCCGGAGGTGCTCGACTGCTGCGCGGATTTCGGCATGGCGGAGAAGGATCTGCTCGGCGCGGCGATCCCCGTGGCGGGGGTTGCGGGCGATCAGCAGGCGGCGACGGTGGGGCAGGCCTGCTTCGAGCCGGGGCTGATGAAATCGACCTATGGCACGGGCTGTTTCGCGGTGCTGAATACGGGGACGCGGCGCGTCGAAAGCCGCAACCGGCTGCTGGGCACCGTCGCCTACCGGATCGGCGGGGAGACGACCTATGCACTTGAAGGCTCGATCTTCATGGCGGGCGCCATCGTGCAATGGCTGCGCGACGAGATGAAGCTGATCGACAGTTCCGCCGAGAGCGAGGCGATGGCGCGGGACGCGAACCCGGCATCGGGCGCGGTGCTGGTGCCGGCCTACGGGGATGCCGCCGACGAAGCCGCCCGCGCCGTGCTGGCGCAGGCCTACCCGGACCGCGAGATCGTCCCGGTGCCGTGCCGCTCGCTGATCTTTTCCAGCGCGGCGC
>JAGUWA010000304.1 GCA_020062605.1 Parvibaculum sp.
CATGACGGGCCATGCCGAATTCAATGAAGTCTTCTTCACGGATGTGCGCGTACCGAAGACGCAGATCGTCGGCCAGCGCGGGCAGGGATGGCTCGTCGCCAACGCAACGCTGAAATACGAGCGCGGAATGCTGGGCGATCCGGCCGCCATGGAAACAAGGTTCCAGGCCCTTGTCGATCTGATGCGCGAGGAGACCGTCGACGGGCAGCGGGCCATCGACAATCCGATTTTCCGGGACCGCCTGGTAAGGCTTCAGGCGGAACTTGCCGCCATGAAGTTCAATGGGCTCCGGCTGCTGACCAGCGCGAGCAGGGGTGAGGACCCCGGCTTGGCGCGTCTGATCGTGAAGCTTCAATCCTGCGAACTTACCCATCAAATATCGGCGCTCGCGATCGACGTCATGGGAGAGTTTGGCGTTCTTTACGACGACAGCCCCTATCTGCGCAGTCACGGCTCGTGGCAGTGGGGGTACATGTTTCAGCTTGGGCTCATCATCGGCGGCGGCACGGCGCAGATTCAGAAAAACATTATTTCGGAACGTGGGCTCGGTATGCCGCGCGAACCGAAGCCGGCAAAATAGGAATTCATCCGATGGAATTTGCATTGTCGGAAGAGCAGCGCCTGTTGCAGGACAGCGTCCGCCGTTTTCTCGAACAGAATGCGCCGCTCGACAAGGTGCGCCTTGCCGCCGGAAACACGCATACCGTTCAGCGGTCCCTGTGGGCGGGCGCCAGCGAACTGGGTATCCCTGGAATGCTGATTCCGGAAGATTTTGGCGGCATGGGTCTTGGGTTTCTCGACGCGGCGATCGTTTACGAGATGTTCGGTCGGTATGTGGCGCCGCTGCCTTTCCTTGGGACCGCCGTCATGGCGCCGCTCGCGCTGATGCTTGCAGGCAGTGAGGCCCAGCAGGAAAAGTGGCTGCCGAAGATCGCCGCAGGCGAGATTATCGCAGGCGTGGCCGTCACGGAAAGCATCGGCGTCCGCGAAGGTGCCGGCGTGAAGGCCGGGAAGGGAACGCTCACGGGCAAGGCCCTCTTCGTAGTCGACTGGGCTGAGGCCGATCTCTACATCGTGGCCGACAGCGACCATGGATTTCATCTCGTTTTGCCCGACGCGAAGGGTTTGTCGCGGCGGGCGCTCAACACCATCGACAAGACCCGATCGGTTGGCGAACTTGTCTTCGATCAGGTCGCGGCTGAGCCATTGCCCCGATCCAGCGCCGACGCGGTTGCACGGGTGATAGATGCCGGCAGGGTCATGCTTGCCGCCGACACCCTCGGCGCGGGTCAGATGATGATCGAGAAGGCGGTCGCTTATGCGGGAGAGCGCAAGCAGTTCGGTCGTGTGATCGGGTCGTTTCAGGCCGTGAAACACCTCTGCGCCGAGATGGCGGCCGCTCTCGAACCATCGCGTTCGCTGGTGTGGTATGCGGCCCATGCGCTGGACGAGGTGCCGGACGACGCACGCCTCATGGCATGTCATGCCAAGAGCCATCTGTCGGAAGTGGGCCGCTTCGTCGCGCGCACCGCGACAGAGGTTCATGGCGGCATGGGCTTCACCGATCTGCTTGGCCTGCATTACTGGTTCAAGCGTATTGGTTTCGACCGGCAGTTGCTGGGCGGGCCGGAGCTGGTTCGTCTTGAAGCCGCGCGCTTGCAGGGCTGGGCTGCCTAGACTCCTACCTGGATACCGGGACGCATGGATATGGTTGTCGATGAGTGTTGCCGCGACTCATGGTGCGGTGATATTTGCACCGGCTTGGCAATGGGGAGATACACATGAATATCGACTTCACGCCGGAGGATGAGGCATTTCGCGACGAGGTTCGCGGGTTTATTGCGGCGAACCTTCCGCGGGAATGCGCGGATTCGCCGGCCTTGGGTGTGATGACCGACAAAAGTGTGGTCAAGCGCTGGCACAAGACGCTTTACGAAAAAGGCTGGGCCGCGCCCGCTTGGCCCGAGGAGTATGGCGGCACGGGATGGAACGCGACGCAGCGGTTTATCTTCAACGAGGAAATTGCCAGAGCCAATGCACCGCGTCTGATGCCCTTCGGGCTGACCATGGTCGGCCCGGTGATCTACACCTTCGGCAACGCCGAACAGAAGAGCCGCCACTTGCAGGGCATACTTTCGGGCGACGTCTGGTGGTGCCAGGGCTATTCCGAACCGGGCGCCGGTTCCGATCTCGCCTCCCTTAAAACGACGGCGGCGCGCGACGGCGATCATTACGTCGTCAACGGCCAGAAAATATGGACGTCCTATGCGCATGAGGCCGACTGGATTTTCTGCCTGGTGCGCACCGAACAGAGCGCCAGGCGGCAGGAAGGGATTTCCTTCCTGCTCATCGACATGAGGACACCCGGTGTCGAAGTGCGTCCGATCATCTCGATCGCCGGTCTGCACCATCTCAACGAAGTGTTTTTTACCGACGTCAAGGTGCCTGTGCAAAATCTCATAGGCGAGGAAAACAAGGGTTGGACCTACGCCAAGTACCTGCTTGTCCACGAGAGAACGAGTATCGGCGGCGTCCCCGAGTCCAAGAAGAAGGCTGCGCATATCCGGGCGATAGCACGAGCGGAGCGGAACGCGGATGGGGGGGCGTTGATGGACGATCCCGCGTTCCAGCGCAAACTCGCCGAGATAGAAGTCAGGCTCACCAGTCTCGAATACATGAATCTGCGGATTCTCGCCGATGCGGCGGCGGGAAAGGCTGTTGGACCGCAATCGTCCCTGCTGAAGATCGTCGGCAGCGAGGTTCAGCAGGCTTTGGGTGAGCTCGCTGTCGAAGCCGTTGGCTATTATATCGAACCGGTCGGGCAAGGAGCCCTGCCCGGCGGCGCCAACGCACGGGGTATAGGCCCTGCCCATGCGTGGAACGTGTGGGCGGATTACGGCTACGGCCGCGCCGCGAGCATCTATGGTGGATCGAATGAGATTCAACACGACGTCATCGCCAAGGCGATCCTTAATCTTTGAAAGCGGCGGACAATTCGGTCTTTTGTCCGCTCCGATAAAATTATTATAATGAAAATACAAGTACCCGGATCGTTGCCGCGAAAGGTCAGCAGATGGATATCGAGCTTACGAAAGAGGACGAAGCCTTCCGCGCGGAAGTCCGCCGGTTCATTTCGGAAAAACTGCCAATGGAGCTCGCGGAGAGAGAGACAGTGGGCGCGTCTGGCGAGCGCGGAGCGCTCAGGCGCTGGCAGAAGGACCTCCACGAGAAAGGCTGGGTAGCGGTCAATTGGCCCAGGCAGTATGGCGGCACTGGATGGACGCCGATGCAGAAACATATTTTCAACGAGGAGATGGCTGCCGCTAACGCGCCGCGTCTGTCGCCTTTCGGTCTGTCGATGGTCGGGCCGGTGATTTACACTTTCGGCAACGAAGAACAAAAGAAGCAGCATTTGCCGGGTATATTGTCGGGAGATGTTTGGTGGTGCCAAGGCTATTCGGAGCCAGGATCCGGATCGGACCTCGCCTCGCTGAGGACCAGGGCCGTGCGTCAGGGCGACCATTACATCGTCAACGGCCAGAAAATCTGGACGTCCTATGCCCACGAAGCCGATTGGATTTTCTGTCTCGTGCGAACGGATGAGACCGCTAAACCGCAGGAAGGTATCTCGTTCCTTCTGATCGACATGAAGACGCCCGGCATCGAGGTGAAGCCCATCATTTCCATCGATGGCCTGCATCACCTGAATGAAGTTTTTTTCACTGACGTCAAGGTGCCGGTGACGAACCGCATCGGCGATGAAAACAAGGGCTGGACCTACGCCAAGTTCCTGCTCGTCAATGAGCGCACCGGCATTGCGGGTGTTCCCGAGTCCAAGCGCAAGATCGCGCACCTCAGAAAAATCGCCAGACAGGAAAGGCTTGGCGATGGCACGGCGCTGGCGGACGATCCCGCATTCATGACGAAGCTCGCCGAAATCGAGGTAAAGCTTACGGGGCTCGAATATACCAATCTGCGGATCGTCGCGGATGAGGTGGCGGGCCGCCCTGCGGGCCCCTCTTCCTCGACCTTGAAGATCGTCGGGACCGAAGTTCAGCAGGCGTTGTCGGAGCTTGCCGTCGAAGCAGTCGCCTTCTACGCCATGCCGTTCCAGAGGGAACACTTGATGGGAATCGCCAATGAGGCGCCCATCGGGCCCGCCTATGCGGTGAGTGTGACAAGCGCCTATAATTTCGGCCGCGCCGCTTCGATTTATGGCGGTTCGAACGAAATCCAGCGCAACGTCATCGCAAAGGCCGTTCTGGGACTTTGACGGCCCATCCGGGATGCGGCCCTTGTGTCAGTCCGCCAATCCGTCGGTCTCAGTGGCCTGTGAATAGGGCTTGAGCTGGTGATCGACATTGCCGAACTGGGTGCCGATCACGGTGAGGTGATTGTAGCGGCCGACATTGAGTTCGTCGGTCATGCCCATGTAGCCGACCGCTTCGGCGGAGAACGCCGCAATCGCCCGATCGGTCGCCTTCTCGACGAGAGGAAGGCCTTTCTTTTGCGCCAAGCAGCGCATCGGTGCCGACCTTGACGTTCTCGAAGGTGATTTCCAAGGCGCGGCGACCATCGACTGTCGGATAGTCGCACACCGGGACGCCGTCGCGGTCGCGCTGGGCGCCCGGCGTGTGGGCCGTGACGACGAGTTTCTGCACACAGCGCGCGCCGCGATGACGACTTCCTTGTCGCCGCTGATGACGTAGCCGGCGCCATCCTTCTTCGCGGTCGTGGTGAGATCGGCCAGATTCTGCGACTCGGTATAGCGAGGGCTCAGACCGTTTTGCCGCCGATCGCGTCCGGCGGTCTTGTCTTGCTAAGGAGGTCCTTGACGATCGGGCCAAGCTCGACCGGATCGAAACGGCGTTTCGGATTGATGGCGGGCCCCCGCAACTAAAATTGAAAAGCCCGCCGGAAATTTCCGGCGGGCTTTTTCGTTTGATGGGGGTAATGCTTTCAGCGCGCTATTGAGCGCGCCTCATCTGCTGCCCCTCCGACAACATGCCCCTCACATTCTCGATATAGGCGGTCATGCGGGAGAAGCCATCTTCGGTCAATTCGACGAAGACGCGCCGTCCGTCCGCTTCGTCGCGAACGCGTGTCGCGAGGCCTTCCGAAACGAGATCGCTGATGCGGCGGAGCGCCGTCGTCGCGGGCACGCGGGAGGCGATGCAGAGGCTCGAGACGGAGACGCGCTTTCCGGACAGGCGGGCGTGGGTGAGATCCAGCAGCATGTCCCAGGCCGGATCGGAGAAGAGACCGTCTGGGAAGAAGCTCTGGCGCGCGGTGCAGAAATCGATCAGGCGACGGGTCCAGAATCGTCCGGCATCTTCGCGAAGACCGGTGCTCTCCGGAAGAGTCGTCCCGTGGACTGCCGGCGAGGGGGTGCCGCCATCGCGGCGATGGGGCTCGCTTCGGGCAGACGTTCCCTCGCTTTCGCTCATGAGATCGGCGATGCGAACCAGGTTCCCGAGAGCGGCGGGCGTTTCGACGTTACGCAGTGCGCCGACGATATTGCGGGTGCGGATCAGAATATCCTCTGCTTCGTTGCGGATCGCGATGGACAGCATGGCGAGCCGGTGCTGTTCGGCAGCTTTCCAAGCGGCATTCGTGAGGGCGTCGGAAAGTTCGACTCCCGTGCAGGGTGAGGGGAGGACGGACCAGGAGGCGAACTGGCGGAGCTGAGCCATGAATGGCTGGGTGACACGCATGGGAGTGAGGAGGATCAGGTGCAGCCAGGCATGGCTCGGCATCTGGCTGGCGTTTCTTGCCATGTCGCGGAGAAGCGGGTCCGTTTCCGAGGCGGCGCTCACGACTGCAACACGGATATTATCTTCCCGCAGGAGCCGGTCCTTGACCGTGCCGCGAGAGGCTGCAACCTGCCAGGCGAGATCGATATCGCGACCGGGCGGCGGCGCAATATTCCACTGCCGGAAAAGGGAGGCGCAGTCCGGGTCGACAAGTGCCATGAATGCCGGGCTTTCGAGGTTCTGCGTAATGGAGATCATTGTTATAGCCCCTTATGCATAGGCGAATCGGATTGTGTTCAACCATGATGAGACACACAAAAGGGTCTATGCAACTTTAAATATATATGACTAGTTCCTTACGTTTATCCGATTTGGATGGACCTGCCGCCGGGTCAAAGCCGGGAGGCAGCAAAGCGTTGTTTTTGCGGGGGTTTCATCACTCTCCAAATCCACTATGTTTGCCGCTCGATTCCAGCCGCCGGAGACAAGATGGACCCGAACCGAGACGCAAAGGCGCCTGATGAAGGCTATTCCGACGCTGCAAAAGGGGTCATCGCCATGGCTCGTTTTGCCGGTGCGCGCGGCTGGGTGCCGGCGACAAGCGGCAATTTCTCGGCACGGATTGACGGGCACAGGGCCGCTTTGACCGCGACAGGGGCAAACAAGGCGGAGCTCACGGAGGCGGGCGTGATCGATGTCGAAATTTTCGGATCGAAGCATCCGCGGGCATCGGCGGAAGCGCCCTTACATCTCGCGAGATACCGGAATGCCCCCCAGATCGGAGCGATTTCCCACATACACAGCATGGCGGCAACCGTGCTGTCGCGACGTCATGAGAAAACGGGGCATGTGCGCCTGGAGGGCTGGGAGCTTCTCAAGGCATTTTCCGGCATCGCGACCCATGAAACGGTGCTCGACGTTCCTGTCGTGTCGAACGATCAGGACACCGACCGGCTCGCCGATATCGTCGAGCAAAGGCTTGCGATGCTCGACAGCGCTTACGGTTACCTCATCGCTGGACATGGCCTATATGTTTGGGGAGCGAACGCCGCGGAGACGATCCGCCACATGGAAGCGTTCGATTTCCTGCTAAGTGCGCAACTGCATGAGGAGGGACCCAGATGACCCGTCTCACCGTCTACCCCGATACCGATCCCAACTCCGTGCTGCTCGACACTCGGGATGGTGACAGGATTGCGAAGGAGCTTGGAGACATCGGCGTCGCCTTCGAGCGGTGGTCCGCTTCGCAAGCACTTGCGGAGGATGCAGATCAGCCCGCGGTGCTCAAGGCCTATGAGCGAGAGGTTGCGCGGATCATGGAGGACGGCGGCTACCGCAGCGTCGATGTGGTGCGCGTTAAACCCGACAATCCGAACCGTGAAGAGCTTCGCCAGAAGTTCCTTGCCGAGCACACGCATGACGACGACGAGGTGCGCTTTTTCGTCGACGGTGCAGGTGCCTTCTATCTTCGCAAAGGAGGGCGTGTCTTCCGGGTGGTGTGCGAACGGAACGACCTCATCAGCGTCCCGGCGGGGATAACGCACTGGTTCGATACGGGCCCTGCGCCCGATTTCTGTGCGATACGCATATTCACGACGCCGGAAGGCTGGGTTGGCCATTTTACCGGCGACGATATCGCTGCGCGCTTTCCGAAGTTCGAGGGCGAAGCGGCATGACGGCTATCCGTGCCGTCGTCACCGACATCGAGGGAACGACGACGCCTCTCGCCTTTGTGCATGAGGTCCTTTTTCCCTACGCACGTGCGCGCCTCGCCCGTTTTGTGACGGAGAATGAAGACGACGACCAAGTCGCCGCCGCGCTCGCCGACGCGCGTATGCTTGGTGGCATTGCGGACGCGGATACGGAGGCGACGGTGCGCCTTCTCCTGTCCTGGCTGGATGAGGACCGGAAGGCCGGCCCGCTGAAAACGCTGCAAGGATTGATCTGGCGACAAGGATATGAGGAAGGCGTTCTGAAAGGCGAAGTCTATGAAGATGCCGCGGCGATGCTACGGCAGTGGCATGATCGCGGCCTTCGCCTCTTCGTCTATTCTTCGGGCTCGGAAGAGGCGCAGCGGCTCATCTTCGGCTGCTCGGACAGGGGAAATCTGGCGCCGCTTTTCGAGGGCTTTTTCGACACCAGGATCGGCGCGAAGATCGAAAGCGGTTCCTACCGTGCCATCGCCGGGAGGGCGGGGCTCGACGCGGGCGCCATGGTCTTTCTTTCAGACCATGCAGGCGAGATTGCTGCCGCGAAGGAAGCAGGAATGCAGGTCGTACAAATCGACCGCGCGCTCGACCCGGACGCGTGGAGCGAAGGCGAGGTGGCGCCTGTTGCTGGCTCATTCGGTCCTGTGGACTTGAAATTCTTCGCGGGCAAGTAAAACGGTCAGGAGCACCGCGCCGTTTCCTGCGGCCGGTCCCGTCAGACCGGCAGTTGCCTCCCATCCGGCAACTCTTGACTTTATATTACTTAAAGCTAATATAATAGATGAGTGGTGTAGATACAGGGCCAGACAGTCCAATGACGGCGGCTGAGATCAGGGAGCTTGAGGCAAGCGCCTCCGAAGCATCGCAGCTTCTCAGCGCGCTCGCGAATGAACGCCGTTTGCTGATCCTCTGCCACATCGCCGGCGAGGAAATGTCGGTCGGGGAAATACAATCTGTGCTGGGCATCAGCCAGTCGGCGTTGTCGCAGCATCTTGCGGTGCTGCGCGAGCAGGGGCTCGTCGCGACGCGGCGCGTTTCGCAGACGATCTACTACAGGCTGGCAAGCCCGGAAGCTCAACGCATCATCGAGACGCTGGCCGATATC
>JAGUWA010000366.1 GCA_020062605.1 Parvibaculum sp.
CGGAAGCCGTCGGCCTTCGTCTCGCGGAACTTTCGCGCGAGGTGCAGGTTCTCGTCGTGACGCATTCGCCGCAGGTCGCCGCGCGGGCGCGGCACCATTTCCGCATTTCGAAGAACGAGGCCGGCGAGACGAAGGCGAAGAAGGATGCGCGGCTTGCGACACGCGTCGAAACGCTTGATGCCGATGCGCGGCGCGAGGAAATCGCACGCATGCTCGCAGGCGCGACCGTGACCGACGAGGCGCGCGCCGCCGCCGACCGGCTGATCGGAGGACATCCTTGAGCAAGGGCAGCGCAAAAAAGAAGAGCGAGGCGCGCGAGGGTGGCGAAGCGCTGTCGCGCAAGCCCGTCGATCATCTGACGTTGGACGAGGCGGTGGAAGAACTCGAACGGCTTGCGGGCGAGATCGCCGAACACGACAAGCTCTACTACCAGAAGGACGCGCCGCGCATTTCCGACGCGGAGTATGATGCGCTGCGCAAGCGCAACGATGCCATCGAGACGCGTTATCCCGAACTCGTGCGCGAGGACAGCCCCAGTCAGCGCGTCGGAGCGGAACCCGCGGAAGGTTTCGGCAAGGTCGTGCATCGCGTGCCGATGCTTTCGCTCGGCAATGCCTTCGACGATGAGGACGTGACGGATTTCTGGAACCGCATCCGGCGTTTCCTGAACCTCAAGGAAGACGACGCGCTCGCCGTGACCGCCGAGCCGAAGATCGACGGGCTTTCGGCGTCGCTGCGCTACGAGAAGGGCCGGTTCGTGCAGGGCGCGACGCGCGGCGACGGGCGCGAGGGCGAGAATGTCACCGACAACATCGCCACCATCGCCGACGTTCCGAAGGTGCTCAAGGGAAAGAACATTCCCGATGTCGTCGAGGTGCGCGGCGAAGTCTATATGTCCCATGACGATTTCGCGAAACTGAACGAACGCCAGCGCGAGGCGGGCAAGCCCGTCTTCGCCAATCCGCGCAACGCGGCGGCAGGTTCGCTTCGCCAGCTCGATCCCAAGGTGACCGCGTCGCGGCCGCTGCGCTTCTTCGCCTATGCCTGGGGCGAAATGTCGGACATGCCCGCCGACACGCAGAAGGGCATGGTCGAGGCGTTCGAGAGGTGGGGCTTCACCGTGAACCCGCTCTTCCGGCGCTGCGACAGCATCGAGGCGCTGATCGCCTTCTACCACGATGTCGAGGAACGCCGTGCGTCGCTCGGCTACGATATCGACGGCGTCGTCTACAAGGTGGACCGGCTCGACTGGCAGCAGAGGCTCGGCTTCGTCTCGCGCTCGCCCCGCTGGGCCATCGCGCACAAGTTCCCCGCCGAACAGGCGATGACGGTGCTCGAAAAGATCGAGATTCAGGTCGGAAGAACGGGCGCGATGACGCCGGTTGCACGGCTCACGCCGGTCACCGTCGGCGGTGTCGTGGTGTCGAACGCGACGCTCCACAATGCAGACGAGATCGAGCGGCTCGGCGTCCGTCCGGGTGACACGGTGGTCGTGCAGCGGGCGGGCGACGTCATCCCGCAGATCGTGCGTGTGGTCGAGGATCGCCCGCGCGGCAAGAAGAAGTTCGAGTTCCCCGACACATGCCCCGAATGCGGCAGCCATGCGGTGCGCGAAATCAACCCGAAGACGGGCAAGCTCGATGCCGTGATGCGCTGCACCGGCGGCCTCGTCTGCCCGGCGCAGGCGGTGGAACGGCTCCGTCATTTCGTCTCACGCAACGCCTTCGACATCGAGGGGCTCGGCGAGAAGCAGATCGCCGCCTTCTATGAAGACGGGCTGATCGCGAAGCCGGACGACATTTTCACTCTGGAGGAGCGCGACAAAACCTCGCTCAAGAAGCTGAAGGACCGCGAAGGCTGGGGTGCGACCTCGGTGAAGAAGCTCTTCGACGCCATCGATCAGCGCCGCGAGGTCGAACTCGACCGTTTCATTTTCGGGCTCGGCATCCGCCATGTCGGCGAGACGAATGCGCGGCTGCTGGCGCGGAGCTACGGCACGCTCGAGAACTTCGTGGAGCAGATGCGCGCCGCCGCCGATCCCGAAAGCGAGGCGCGGGCCGAACTCCTCTCCATCGACGGAGTGGGCGAGGTGCTTGCCGAAGCGCTCACGGATTTCTTCGCCGAGAAGCACAATCGCGATGTAATCGAGGGCCTGAAGAAGGCGGGCGTGAGGGCCGTGCCGCTCGAAGCGCAACAGACGGACTCTCCTATAGCGGGCAAGACTGTCGTCTTCACCGGTTCGCTCGAACGCATGACGCGTTCGGAGGCGAAGGCGCGAGCCGAGCAGATGGGCGCGAAGGTTGCGGGGTCTGTGTCGGCAAAGACCGATCTCGTCGTCGCCGGTCCCGGGGCGGGCTCCAAGATCACAAAAGCGCGCGAACTCGGCATCGAGGTCATCGACGAGGATCAGTGGATGGAGATGGCGGAGGGGTGAGGGGGGTCAGTCTCCACAGAGTCGTCACCACATGACGAATTTGAGATTTGAACTACAAACCAACCACGTCATTGCGAGGAGCGGCGAAGCCGCGACGCGGCAATCCAGGGGCCGCCCGCTCCGTGTTTGCCGCCCCTGGATTGCTTCGCTTCGCTCGCAATGACGTGCTTGGTTTGGCACTTGGGACGAATGCCCCGAGGGGAGGGTGGGAAGCAACGCAGAACCCCTGCTTCAAATCGCCCTTGTCGCTTCCTCAAGCCAGGCGCGGGTTTCCGCGTCGAGCCCCGGCGACAGCGCTGCGCGCACGCGGGCGTGATAGGCGTTGAGCCATTCCGCCTCTTCCTCCGTCAGCAGGCTTTTCTCGACCAGCGCGAGATCGATGGGCGCGAGCGTCAGCGTCTCGAAGCCCATCATCATGCGCTCGCCGCCCTCGACGGGGGCGGGCGGCGTTACCACGCAGAGATTTTCGATGCGGATGCCATAGGCGCCTGCCTTGTAGTAGCCGGGCTCGTTGGAAACGATCATGCCGGGCTTGAGCGGCTGATGGCCCATCTTCGAAATGCGCTGCGGCCCTTCATGCACGGAGAGATAGGAGCCGACGCCGTGGCCCGTGCCGTGGTCGTAGTCGAACCCCGCCTTCCACAGCGCCATGCGCGCGAAGGCGTCGAGCTGCGCGCCAGACGTGCCTTCGGGAAAGCGCGCGGTGGCGATGCCGATATGGCCTTTCAGCACACGGGTGAAGCGGTCGCGTTCTTCCGCGCCCGGCGTCCCGATGGCGATGGTGCGCGTCACATCCGTCGTGCCGTCCACATATTGCGCGCCGGAATCGACGAGGAAGAGTTCGCCCCGCCTGAGCGGCATGTTGGTCGCGGTCGTCACCCGGTAATGCACGATGGCGCCGTTCGCGCCCGCGCCCGAGATCGTGTCGAAGCTTACATCCTTCAACTCGCCCGTTTCGGCGCGAAAGGCTTCGAGGCGCTTTGCCGCGTCGATCTCGGTCA
>JAGUWA010000042.1 GCA_020062605.1 Parvibaculum sp.
CCGTCGCCGCGAGACGCTCGGCGGGGGCGACCAGCGAGCCCCAGGGAAGCTTGCCGTAGCGCGAATGAATGAGCGCGAAGCCGCGGATGTTGCCGGGAACGGCGATGGGGCCGCCGCCTGCCGGATTGCGCGTGAGGAAGGAAACGGTGTCGACGGTCTTCTTGCCCGCTTCATGCACGAGGCAGACGCCGCCGCCGCCAAGGCCGGCGGCCGCGGGATAAGTTACCGAAAGACCGAAATAGACGGCGGCCGCGGCATCGGCTGCATTGCCGCCCTGCTCCAGCACCTGGCGAGCGAGCAGCACCGCCGAGGGCTCATCCGCAACGACGGCACCAGCGAACCAGGGATCGCGCGTGTCGGTCGCGACCTGTCCTGCGGTCGTGAGTCGCGCGCGGCGGTCCGCCGCCGTTTCAACGCCGTGGCTCACCGCCGTCAGGCCGACCGGATCCCTCGGCCCTTCATCCGCGCAGGCCGACAGGCCCAGAATTACGGCGAATGCTGCCAGCGTCACTCCCGTGCGGCGCGTGCGACCCTCATAATTTAACCACATTCCGGCGCTTCTCCTGATGTTCGACATATCGGCTTTCGTCCGGCGCCGGATTCAGCAATCAGCGCCGTTTCCTGTATGATGGGCATCGCTCACATTATCGTGCGGCCTGGCGAGATTGACGGGGTTGGACCCTACCCCTACCGTTTAGTCGCGACATGCCCATAACGTCAACGCGGGCGCCGGACCGCCGCAAAAAATCCCGCAAAAAACGGCGGGTGGGCGAGAGTGGCGCGAAAAGGGCCGCCGGGGAAGGAAAAGCGGAGCGGCAAGGCTCCGGGAAAATGGGTAAAAGGGGCTATTGGCCTCTGCAAACGGGTTTAACGAGACATGTCATTCATGGATACCGGCGCGAATGCCGGCCTGAAGGCCGCCCTGAGAGGGGGGCTGCGCGCTCTTTGCGCCCTGACCTTGGGCGCGGCGATGAGCCTCAACGCCGCCCTGCCCGCGGCGGCACAAGGCCGCATCTCGATCATCAGCGATGCCGAAACGGAAGCCATGCTGCGGGAATATTCCGATCCCGTGTTCCTGGCTGCGGGAATCGATCCCGGCGCGGTGAAAATCCATCTCGTGAACGACAAGAACCTCAACGCCTTCGTGGCGAACGGGCAGCAGCTCTTCGTGCATACCGGCCTCATCACCATTGTGGATACGCCGTCGGAACTCATCGGCGTGATCGCGCATGAAACGGGGCACATGGCGGGCGGACATCTCGTGAAGCGGCGCGAGGAATTCGAGAGCATGGGCATGCCGGTGATCGCCTCGATGATCCTGGGCGTCGGCGCGATCGCCGCCGGTCAGGGCGATGCGGGCATGGCGCTCATCATGGGCAGCCAGCACATCGCGACACGGAGCCTGCTCGCCTTCACGCGCGAACAGGAAGCAAGCGCCGACCAGGCGGGCGCGACCTTCCTGCAGCGCTCGGGGCAATCCGGCAAGGGCATGCTCGACCTCTTCTCGTCGATGCGCGACCAGGAATTGCTGACCGCAAACCGGCAGGACCCTTATGCGCGTTCGCATCCGATGTCCGGCGCGCGCCTCGCGGCGCTCGAAGCGCGCGTGAAGGTCTCACCCTATTTTGACAAGCGGGATTCGCCCGCACGCCTCCACGCCTTCAAGATGGTGCAAGCGAAACTGTTCGGCTTTCTCGACGACCCGTCCGTCACGTTCAACCGCTATCCGCCGACGGACAAGAGCGACTATGCGCTTTATGCGCGCGCCGTCGCCTATCATCGCACCGGACAACTCGACAAGGCGCTCGCCGAACTCGGGCCGCTCCTCGAGAACCAGCCGAACAACCCTTACGTCTGGGAAGTGAAGGGGCAGATCTATTTCGAGAGCGGCAAGGTGGAAGAGGCGATCAGCGCCTATCGCAAATCCGTGGAGCTGAAGCCCACGGACGAGCAGCTTCATCTCGGCCTCGGCCGGGCGCTGCTGGCGCGCGAGGACCCGGACTCGACGCGGGAAGCGATCCGGCACCTGCAGATCGCGACGAAGAGCGGCGAGCAGGCCTTCGGCTATTACCAGCTTTCGATCGGCTATGGGCAGCTCGACGACATCGGCATGGCGGAGCTTTCGGCTGCGCAATATTACGATGCGCTCGGCGCCGTGGGCGAAGCGAAGGCCCACGCCATGCGCGCGCAGAAGCTTCTCAAGAATGGCAGCCCCGAATGGCTGCGCGCCCAGGACATCGCCATGCAGCAGCCGCCGCAGCGCGGATGACCGCCCTTTCCCTTCTCCAGACGAAGAGTCCCATGTATTCAAGTTTTCAACTTCCGCTCGCCGCGCTTTTTCTTTTCCTTGTCTCCTGGTCCGCACCCGCCGCGGCCGCCGAGCGCTTCGACGCGAAGGACAAGGCCGCGATCGAGACCATCATCCACGACTATCTCGTCGAGAATCCCGAAGTGCTGGTGAAGGCCTTCGAGACCCTCGAACGGCGCCAGGAAGTGGCGAAGCTCGCCGAGACGCAGGCGGCGGTCGAGAAGCACCGGAAGGCGATCTACGACGATCCGGGCGACTATGTGGCCGGGAACCCGGACGGCGACGTCACGCTTGTCGAGTTCTTCGACTACCAGTGCGGCTACTGCAAGCGGAGCTTCAAGCCGCTGATGGATTTCGTGGAGAAGGACGGCAATATCCGGCTCGTGCTGAAGGAGTTCCCCATCCTCGGTCCCAACTCGCTGCTGGCGACGAAGGCCGCCATCGCCGCGAAGAAGCAGGGCCGCTATTTCGACATGCATCGCGCGCTCTATGAACACAAGGGCGAACTCGACGAAGACACCATCATGGCGATCGCGAGCGATGCCGGGCTCGACATGGCCAGGCTCAAGAAGGACATGGGCGAGCCGGCGATCCAGGACCAGGTGAGCCGCACCTACCGGCTTGCCGAACAGCTGGGCGTCGACGGCACGCCAGCCTTCGTCGCCGGCGGCACGATGTATCCGGGCGCCGTCGACGAGGCCCGGCTCGAAGGCATGATCCAGCAAGCGCGCGGAAGCTGAGGCAGTTCTCACCTCCGGTCAGCGGTCCGCCCGACCGCAATGCCGCGCCAAGGGGCGCGCGCAACCTTTTAACTCGAACGAAAAGGCCCCTCTCCGGGGCAAGGTAACATGCATACAAAGATCAACGAATTTGCCGCTCACTGCGCGCGGTATCGCAAACCGGACCTGCTGCGCGCCGCATGGCAGATCGTCACCACGGCCGTTCCCTTCATCGCGCTTTCGGCGGCGATGTATCTCAGCCTTCACGTCGGTTACTGGCTGACGCTGCTGCTGGCGATACCGCTGGCGGGATGCGCGCTGCGCTTCTTCATCATCCAGCACGATTGCGGACACGGCTCGTTCTTCGCGTCGAAGCGGGCGAACGACATTACCGGACGCCTTGTCAGCGTGCTGACGATCACGCCCTACGCCTATTGGCGGCGGCTGCATGCGCTGCACCATGCCTCGTCGGCCAATCTCGACCGGCGCGGCTATGGCGACATCAACACGCTGACGACCGACGAATACCGGGCGCTGACGCCGATGCGCCGCCTCGCCTATCGCATCTACCGGCATCCGGCCTTTCTGCTCATAATCGGCGGGCCGGTTCACTTCCTGCTGCTGCAACGCCTGCCGCTCACGCTCAGACAGCCCGCCTGGCAGATGTGGAGCAGCGTGATGTCCCACAATCTCGCGATCCTCGCCTTCTACGGCACGCTGCTGATTCTGCTCGGCTGGATCAATTTCTCGGTGATGGTGGTGCCGGTGCTGGTGGCCGCCGCCGCGATGGGCGTCTGGCTTTTCTATGTGCAGCACCAGTTCGAGAACACGAGCTGGGACAAGACCGAGAACTGGGACCGCAGCAGCGGCGCGCTCAATGGCAGCTCCTATTACGTGCTGCCGCGCGTGCTCGGCTGGTTCACGGGCAATATCGGACTGCATCATATCCACCATCTGTGCAGCCATATCCCGAACTACCGCCTGCAGGAATGCCTCGACGCGATGCCGGAACTGAAGACGATCAACAGGCTGACCATCATGGAAAGCCTCAAGGGCGCGTCGCTGGCGCTGTGGGACCCGGAGAGCCGCAAGCTGGTGGGGTTTCAGGGCGTGTAAGCAATCGGGAGGGCCGCGATGAAAAAGATCGAACTCGATGCCTATGGCGTGCCGGAAGACGTCGCGCGCTGCGTGGAGGCGCCGGATGCGGGCGCGCCCTCCCCTGGCGAAGTCGTGTTCGACGTCATCGCCTTTCCGATCAACCCGGCCGATATCGGCTTCTGCCGCGGCACCTACCGCATCAAGCCGCCCCTGCCCGCGACGCCGGGGGCGGA
>JAGUWA010000424.1 GCA_020062605.1 Parvibaculum sp.
CGCGCCATTCATGGCCCCGGCCACGCCGCCTGCCGCGAGCGTCGCCGCTCTGCCCGGCACGTCGGTATTCCGCACCCCCGCCAGCATGGCGGCAGCGGCAAGCGCGATCAGCACCGCAATGACGAGCGTCAGCGTATCGGGCGCGAACCAGGTCAGCAGAAAGATGCCGAGCGGCGTCGCCACGCCCATACCGAGCCACAGCAGCCAGAGCGAGGACCATTGCGCTTCCCGCCACACACCGGGAACGAGCGCAAGGCTCGCTGTTACCTCAAGCAGAAAGATCAGCGGCACCACTTGCGCCGGAGCCCAGAAGAACGTCAGCGACGCAACCATGATCATGGAGGCGCCAAAGCCCGTATAGCCGCGTATGAAGAAGGCGCAGAAAGCGATGACGCCTGCTACGGCGAGAAGACCGGGCGAATCCATTAACCCCCCAATTCCAGAACGCGAAGCATCGCTTGCCCGCCGCGCCGCGCGCAACTATCTTGCGCGCCACGGTTGCCCTTGTAGCTCAGTTGGTAGAGCACCTGATTTGTAATCAGGGGGTCGGGAGTTCGAGTCTCTCCGGGGGCACCACGCTTCGCCTTTAGGGGCCGGGTGTGTTCGTCAGAACCTTTCGCCGAAGATCGGCGAAATGAAAAAAGCCGCCCAATCGGAGGGCGGCTTTTCATTCTGCGGTTCCACCCTATTCCGGACAGGGATAGTTCGCCGCAAGCGTGCGCGCGCCCATCTCGAAAGCGGGGCGATCGTAGAGTTCGGGATGCTCGGGTGCGAAATCGGTCACCTGCTTCGCGAATGTTTCGTAGGAAAGCGTATCCGGCAGCCGGAAGCAGACTTCCTCGTCCATGTTCGGCCCAAGGCGCCGTGCAACCATCGGCGCGCCCTTCTCGACCGACGCATAGACGCCCGCAACCAACCCTGCGAGGAACTGATTGCAGGAGGCCTTTGCAATCCGGTCGTCGGCGGAACTCCGCTCGTCCAGCGCAACGGTGCAGGCCGAAACCAGTTCGGCGCCGGTGGTCACCCGCGGCATCTGCGCCAGGGCAGCGCCCGCGGAAAAGGTGGCTGCGGCCAGCACCATGGCGGCAAGATGGATTTTCCTCATCTCCGGCTCCTCCTTCTCTTGTTGTCCGGTTCTTGATGCCGGGTAATCCTCGCACGGATCACGGCTCCTCCAAAATAGTCAGTCCTGCCGCGCGTCCTTTCGGCGCAGGCCGAGGTCACAAGCCCACCTCTATGCGGCACCGCGCCCATCGGGTAAGAAATCGGGTCTGTCCCGCCTGGAGCCATTCGCATGTCCCTGCCATCTGACATCCGGCAACGCGCCGAAGTTCTCGTTGTCTCGGAACGGGAGCGATTTGCCGCGCTTCACCCTCGTTCGCGGCAGATGGCGACGGAAGCCGGAAAGCACTTCCCCGGCGGGGTCCCGCTCCACTGGATGCTGGACTGGGAAACTCCCTTTCCCCTCTTCGTGCAGTCGGCATCCGGCTCGACCGTCACCGACATCGATGGCCATGCCTATGCTGACTTCTGCCTCGGCGACACGGGCGCCATGTTCGGTCATTCGCCGGCCCCCGTGGCGAAAGCGATCGCGGAGCAGGCGGCAAACGGGCTCACCGCCATGCTGCCTTCCGCGCTCACGGCCCGCGTCGGCCAGCTCCTCTCCGACCGCTTCGGCCTTCCCTTCTGGCAGGTCACTGCGACCGCAAGCGACGCGAACCGCGCGGTCGTTCGCTGGGCCCGCGCGCTTACGGGCCGCCGGAAGGTGCTCGTCTTCGACGGTTGCTATCACGGCCAGGTGGAAGACGCCTTCGTGAAGCTCGACGGCACGGTCACGAAGATGAAGTCGAGCCTTCTCGGTCAGGTCGTGGACATCGCCGAGAACAGCATCGCCGTCCCTTTCAACGATCTCGCGGCGGCCGAAGCCGTTCTTGCGAAGGAGGACGTCGCGCTCGTCCTCACCGAACCCGCTCTCACCAACACCGCCATGGTGTTGCCGAAGGAGGGCTACATCGAAGGCCTCATCGACGCTGCGCGCCGCCACGGAACGCTGGTCTGTATTGACGAAACCCACACGATCTCGACCGGCCCGGGCGGTTTTACGCGGGCACGCGGTATCGCCCCCGATTTCTTCGTCCTCGGAAAACCCGTCGCGGGTGGCCTTCCCGCCGCCGTTTTCGGTTTCACCGAAAAGGTCGAGGCGGACATGCGCCGCGTGCTCGAAACCAAGGAGCCCGGCTACTCCGGTATCGGCACGACCCTTTCGGGCAACATGCTGGTGCTCGCCGCCATGCGCGCCTGTCTTGAAGAGGTCATGACGCCTGAGAACTACGCGCACATGACGGCCCTCGCGGAGAAACTCGCGAGCGGACTGCGCGGCGAAGTCTCGCGCCACGGCCTTCCCTGGACAGTGACGCAGATCGGCGCGCGCGCCGAACTCGTCTTTTCGTCCCGCCCGCTCGAAAACGGCGCCGAGGCAGCCGCCGCCATCGACCACACCGTCGAGCGCGCCATCCATCTCTTTCTTCTGAATCGGAACGTGCTGGTCACGCCGTTCCACAACATGACCCTCGTCGCGCCGACGACGACGCAAGCGGATGTCGAAAGGCTCGTCTCCCGCTTCGGTGAGGCCTTGTCGGCGCTGCGCGGTGGGGCCGAGGTCTGACGATGACGCACGCAACGGAAAAGGAAGCGGCCGATTTTCTCGCCGCCAACCCCGAAATAGTACAAATTCAGGCCTTCCTGACCGACCCTTCCGGCGTCGCGCGAGGCAAGGTGCTGCGACCGGAAGAAATCGCCACCGCCTATCGCGACGGCCGCCCCCTTCCCTGCTCCATCCAGTCGCTCGACATGCTGGGTGCGGACGTTCTCGAAACGGGTCTCGTCTGGGAGGAAGGCGACAGCGACCGCCCCTGCTTCCCCGTCGCGGGCACGTTGACGCACGCCCCCTGGCACGATGTTCCGACGGCGCAGGTCATTCTCGAATCCTTCGAACGCGACGGTTCGCCGACACCTGCCGATCCGCGTCACGCGCTTGCCCGCACGGTGGCATCGCTGGAGGCAATGGGCCTCAAGCCGGTCGTCGCCATCGAACTCGAATTCTATCTCGTCGACCGCGAGGCAGCCGCAAAGGGCCGCGTCGTCCCGCCCGCCGCGCCGAACGGCTTCGCGCCCGCGCATCTCCAGGCCTATCTCATGCAGGACCTGGAGGATTTTTCGCCCTTCCTGAACGATGTCTTCGACGGCGCGAAGAAGATGGGCCTTCCCGCCCGAACGCTGATCTCCGAATATGCGCCGGGACAATTCGAGATCGTGCTCGAACATCGTGCCGATGCGATGCGCGCGGCTGACGACGCAGTCCTCTACAAGCGTCTCGTGAAAGGCGTCGCCGCAAGGCACGGCCTCGTCGCAACCTTCATGGCGAAACCCTACGCGGAAATGTCGGGCAGCGGCATGCATGTTCATGTCTCGTTAGCCGATGGCACCTCCCCGAACCTGTTCGCGGGCGAAGGGCCGCTCACGCCGCACCTCGCGCATGCCATCGGCGGCCTCGAGGCCACCATGGCCGAAAGCATGGCGGTCTTCGCGCCCAACGCGAATTCCTACCGCCGCTTCCGCAAGAACTCCTACGCGCCGCTCGCACCTGCCTGGGCCGTGGACAATCGTTCCGTGCCGCTCCGCGTCACCGCCGGCCGGCCCGAAACGCGCCACCTCGAACATCGCGTCTGCGGCGCGGACGCCAATCCCTATGTCGCGCTGGCAACTGTGCTTGCCGGCATCGCGGAAGGCATCGAGAAAAAGATCCAGCCGAGCGACCCCGTTGTCGGCGACGGTTACGGCGGCAGGGAAGCAACCTTGCCGCTCAACTGGTGGAAGGCGCTGGAAGTCGCACGCAGTTCCACCTTCCTGCCCGAAAAGCTCGGTGCCGGTTTCATGAACATCTTCCTCACGATCAAGGAAGCGGAATGCGACCGCTTCTTCGCCTGTGTGAGCGATGTCGATGTCGACTGGTATCTGAGAAACGCCTGATCTACTCGGCCGGCGCGTCGGCGCCCGGCACCTCTTTCAGGTCTTCCGGATCGCAGGGATATTTCCGCTCGAGCGCGCGCACCGCGAGTTCGTAGGCAGGCCTCGACCTCATATCCGGGTTGTCGTCCGCGTAACTGATGACCTGCTGAGCAAAATCCCGATAGCTGAGCTTGTCCGGTAGTTCGAAACAGGCGTTCTGGTCTTCATTCGGCCCAATGCGATGCGCACGGAACGGTTCGCCCAGGGTCAGAGTACCCTCCTGCGCGAGGACGAGGCCGGTCACGAATTCCTTGCAGGCTGCGCCCTTGCTGCCCTCCGCCGCGCCGTTGTCGAGAAGCGACTGACAAGCGAGGATGAGCGTTTCGCTGTCTTCGATATCGGCGGCAGCATGCGCACTTCCCGTCATGCCCGCCGCACCGAGCATGACACCGAGCGCCAGCTTCGCGATTTTCTTCATTGTTCCTGTCCTCGCTCGTTTCGCCTGTCCCATAGATACCTATATCCGCCCGCGCAATCGTCAAGCCGCCGCTTCATGACAAAGAAGAAAGGCCGCCCGCTGAGGACGGCCTTTCGTTTCCGGTCTGACGAAAAATCAGTCGGCGCTCTTTGTGTTCTGCATGGCGCTGCCGAGAGACTTCTGCACTCCATCGCCCTGATCCACGATCTGGCGGCCCAACGCTATGACGTTCGGAATCTCGTCGTCCGACAGCTCCTTCATGGCCTTCTTGCGGGCCATTGCCTTCTCGACATAAGGCGCAAGTTCCTCCGCCTTTTTCTTCTGCCGTTCGGCTTCATGCTCCTTGAATTCGGGCATGACCTCCGACGCGAAGAGCTCCAGCGCCTCGCAGATATGCTCGTGGCGGTTGTTGCCGCCCTGCTGAATGAAGGAGACCTGGTCGACACCCGTCTCCGCGAAACCGCGCAGATGCTGGCGCAATTGATCGGGCGTACCGATGCCGCCCGCACCGTTGACCGGCAGCTTGTCCTTCGCCTTCTCGAATTCCGCCCAGATGTCCGTGCGGCCCGGCTTGTGCTCGCCGAAAATATAGTGATGACCGAGCGCGTAACCGAAGAAACGAAAACCGTCCATGCCGCGCCGGCGCGCTTCCTCTTCATCCCGATGCACGGAGAAACTCGACACCATGCAGATATTCGGGTTCACCGCATGGCCGATCGGCACGCACTCTTCCTTGAAGATGCGGTAATAGTCGTCCACCCATTGCTTCGCTTCCGCCGGATCGACGAAGGCGAAAGTGAGCGCGCCGATACCGAGCCGCGCCGCCAGCTTGATCGTCTCGCGATTGGAGCAGGCGACCCAGAGCGGCGGATGCGGCCGCTGAACCGGCTTCGGCACCACATTGCGGCAGGGCATGGAGAAGAACTCGCCCTCGAACCCCGGATAAGGGTCCATCGCCATCATGTTGGCGCATTGCTCAACGGCCTCCCGCCATTGCGAGCGCTTCTGGTCGACCGGCACATTGAAACCGCCAAGTTCGAGCAGCGCCGAACTCTCGCCGGTGCCCCATTCGACGCGTCCCTTCGAGACGAGATCAAGCGTCGCAATGCGCTCCGCAACGCGTGCGGGATGATTGTAGTTCGGCGGCATCAGCGTGATGCCATGTCCAAGCCGGATATTCTTCGTGCGCTGCGAACAGGCAGCGAGGAAAACTTCCGGTGCGGAGGAATGCGAATATTCCTCCAGAAAGTGATGCTCTACCTCCCACGCATGATCGATACCGATCCTGTCGGCAAGTTCCACCTGGTCGAGCGCGTCCTGGAAAAGCTTCAGTTCGTCGCCCTCGTTCCAGGGACGCGGAAGCTGGTGTTCGTAAAAGATACCAAAGCGCATATGTGCCTCCCGTTATGCCGGGTTTGTTGGTTGTGCTTGTCAGTCGAAGACGTTGAGGGCCCCGGGCGTGCGGTATTCCAGCCCCCGAAGCGCCGGGCTTTCCGCCGCGCGGGCAAAGGCCTCCTCGATCTTGCGCGCCCGGTCCGCGAATAGCGGCGCCATGTCGGGATGCGTGAAGATGTAGAGTTCGCCCGCCTCCACCGCCTCGAGCACGCGCGCGCCGACACGGTCCGGGTCGATGCCGCCGAGCACCAGCTGCTTC
>JAGUWA010000196.1 GCA_020062605.1 Parvibaculum sp.
GCTCCTGCGCGCGCGAGCGACCATCGCTCGGAGAGCTACTATCAGATCAAAACGACGATCTTCAACGCGCTCATCGACACGATCGATCTCACGCAGCTCGCGCAGCTCGACGCGGAGAGCGCGCGGGAGGAAATTCGAGACATCGTCAACGAGATCCTCTCGATCAAGAACGTCGTCATGTCGATTTCCGAGCAGGAAGCCCTGCTGCAGGATATCTGCAACGACGTTCTCGGTTACGGTCCGCTGGAGCCGCTGCTCGCCCGTGACGACATCGCGGACATCATGGTCAATGGATGCGAGCGGACCTTTATCGAAGTCAACGGCAAGGTCGAGCTCACCGGCGTTCGCTTCCGTGACAACAGTCAGCTGATGAACATCTGTCAGCGTATTGTGAGTCAGGTTGGCCGCCGCGTCGACGAATCGAGCCCCATCTGCGACGCGCGATTGCCTGACGGAAGCCGCGTGAACGTCATTGTCCCGCCTCTCGCGATCGACGGTCCGGCGCTCACCATCCGAAAGTTCCGACGCGACAAGCTCACCATGAACGATCTGGTGCAGTACAATTCCATTTCGCAGGAAGGCGCGGAGGTTCTGGGTATCATCGGCAAGGTGCGATGCAACGTGCTGATCTCCGGTGGTACGGGTTCGGGCAAGACGACGCTGCTCAACTGTCTCACGGGCTTCATCGACACGGACGAGCGTGTCATCACCTGCGAAGACGCCGCCGAACTGCAGCTTCAGCAGCCTCACGTGGTGCGTCTTGAAACGCGCCCGCCGAACCTCGAAGGGCAGGGGCAGGTCACGATGACCGAACTCGTGCGCAACTGTCTGCGCATGCGTCCCGAGCGCATCATCGTCGGCGAGGTGCGCGGCCCGGAGGCTTTCGATCTTCTCCAGGCCATGAACACCGGCCATGACGGCTCCATGGGCACGCTCCACGCGAACAGCCCGCGGGAAGCCCTCTCCCGTCTCGAAAGCATGATTACGATGGGCGGCTATCAGCTCCCGTCGAAGACGATACGCGAAATGATCTGCGGCTCTATCGACGTGGTCATTCAGGCGGCGCGTCTGCGTGACGGTTCGCGCCGTATTACGCACATTACCGAGGTGCTCGGTACGGAGGGTGACGTCATTATTACCCAGGATCTCTTCGTCTACGATATCGAGGGCGAAGACGAGACCGGCCATATCGTCGGAAAACACAAGTCGACCGGCATCGCGCGACCGTCCTTCTGGGATCGTGCGCGCTACTACAATCAGCATCATGCCCTCGCGGCGGCGCTCGACCGCGCCCAGGGCTAGGGAACCGGCATGTCGTCCACGTTGATCATCTTCGCGATTGCCATACTTGCGGCGCTCTGCATCGGTGCGATCGGCTTTGTGTTGGTCGGCGGTGAATCGAAATCGCAGCAGCGCGTCGCGCGGGTGACGCGCGCGGGAAACGCGCGCCTCACACCCGCTGCCGACAGCGATGTCGACAATAGCGAAAAGCGTCGAAAGCAGATGCAGGAAACGCTGAAGACGCTGGAAGATAAACAGAAGGAACAGAAGAAGCGCATCTCTTTGAAGACGCGCATCGAGCGCGCCGGTCTCGATATCGAACCGCGGATTTTCTATATCGCGAGCGCGGTTTGCGGACTCGTGGTGATGCTCGGCCTCAAGCTTGCCGGTCTTTCTCTTTTCATCGCACTGCTCGGAGGCTTCGCCGCTGCGTTCGGCCTGCCGCGCTGGGTGCTCTCATATCTCATGAAGAAGAGGCAGAAGGCGTTTACCGAGGAGTTCGCCAACGCGATCGATGTGATCGTCCGCGGTGTGAAGTCGGGCTTGCCGGTGAATGACTGCCTGAGGATCATTGCAACCGAGTCGCCGGAGCCCGTTCGCACCGAGTTTCAGGGGATCGTTGAGGGACAACGCGTCGGTGTTACGCTGGAACAGGGGCTTGAAAAGATCTACGAACGAATGCCTCTTCCAGAGGTGAACTTCTTTCAGATCGTGCTTTCGATCCAGCAGAAGACCGGCGGCAACTTGTCTGAAGCGCTGGGTAATCTTTCGAAGGTGCTCCGCGAACGCAAGAAGATGCGTGCGAAAATTCAGGCGATGTCCCAGGAAGCCAAGGCGTCGGCCGCCATCATCGGCGCGCTGCCGCCCGGCGTCATGTTGCTGATCTACTTCACGTCGCCTGATTACATGACCGTTCTGTTCACCACCACGCCGGGCAACATGATCATCGCGAGCGGCCTGATGTGGATGGGCATTGGCATTCTGGTCATGAAGAAGATGATCGATTTCAAGTTTTAGGGATATCGGAAGTGGCCTTTTTCGAGTTCATCGAAAGCATGTTCAATGTGGAGAGCGCTGTGATGCTCCTGACCGCGCTTGCCGCGTTCGCGACCATCCTCACCCTGACAGCGCCGCTGATGAACACCGACAAGCTTGGCACGCGCATGAAGCTTGTTTCGACGGAGCGAGAGGCGATGCGCGCCCGTGCCCGCGAGGCTCTGGCGCAGGAAAAGACGCGGCTTCGCCAGATGCCCACGGTGGGCTTCAAGAAGCGCGTCGTGGAGATGTTCGCGCACGGCAACATGCTCGAGAATGCGGAGATCAAGGGCAAGCTGCGGCAGGCGGGCTTTCGTGGTCCCGGGCCGATGTACACCTTCATCTTCTTCCGCTTCGTGATGCCGCCGATCCTTTTCGTCGTCACGCTGCTTTATCTCGTCTTTCTGAACGATTTCGGTCTGCAGCCGATGGCGCGTTTCGCTGCCTCCTGCGGCGCCGCCTTTGTGGGCTTTTATCTGCCCAATCTCTTTGTCGAGAACGTCATAACGCACCGCCAGGATTCGATCCGCAAGGCCTTCCCGGATGCGCTCGATCTTCTTCTCATCTGCGTCGAATCCGGCATGTCGATCGAAGCGGCCTTCCAGAAGGTCGCCGCCGAGATCGGCGAAGAGTCGGTCGAGCTCGCAGAGGAACTGGGCCTGACGACCGCCGAACTCTCGTATCTGCAGGAGCGGCGCATGGCTTACGAAAACCTCGCCAAGCGCACGGGCCTGCCAGGCGTCAAGGCGGTGACGACGAGCCTTATCCAGGCCGAACGCTACGGTACGCCGCTAGGTCAGGCGCTCCGGGTCATGGCGCAGGAGAACCGCGACATGCGCATGTCGGAGGCCGAAAAGAAGGCAGCAAGCCTTCCGCCGAAACTTACCGTCCCGATGATCGTGTTCTTCCTGCCGGCACTCTTCGGCGTCATCCTCGGCCCGGCCATCATCAAGGCGACCTCCACGTTCTGAGCGCGGCAAGCGATCCGACGAGAAAGGCGCCTGTGTTTCCACAGGCGCCTTTTCTGTCTAACGAAGGGTCGGTTTGTTCGGCGAAAGATGGTCGTCCGAGGCTTCAGCGCAGCGAGACGGTGGTTTCGGGCAGCAGCGAGGAGACCTGATCGGTCTCGGATGATTTCGCCTTTGTCTCCGGCGGTGAAACTTTCGGTGACGCAGGCTTGTCGTCAAGGGTCTCCATCTGCTTCCAGAGTGCAGGCTGGGAAAGCATGGCGCGAAGATAGGCCATGTTGCTGTCGGCAACATTCGGCGGGAGGTCCGCGCGGGCGAGCCGTTCGGCCTCGTCGAAGTTGCCCTTCAAGCCCAGGATGATCGCGAGATTCTGCCGCGCATAGGCATCGCCCTTCTGGTCGGCCACCGCCTTGCGGAGCATTCGCTCGGCGGTGTCGAGGTCACCCGTTAGCGCGTAGGACAAGCCGAGATTCGTGAGCACCGAGGGGTTGTCCGGCGAAAGGCTCAGCGCCTTGCCGTAGTGGCTCTTTGCCTCGTCGTAGCGCCCCATCTGGTCGAGGGTCACGCCGAGAGCGGATTGAATTGTCCAGTCGCGCGGCGCCGCGTTCGCCGCTTCGGTCAGCATGGCATAGGCCTGGTCGGGCCGGCCGCTGGCGGTCAGTGCCTTTCCGAATTCCGAAAGAA
>JAGUWA010000119.1 GCA_020062605.1 Parvibaculum sp.
CCGAACCGGCGGGGCCTGTGGGCGCGGCGCGAGGCGACGCCATTCGGTCACGGACAGCCTTTCTCGCGCAGTCAGATCACGCAGCTCTTACGCGAATCCATGTTCTCGCCGTCATGTTGGGAGGCCGCTCTCTTCGTGCCGCCTTTCGACTGGCGGCCGCTGTTGCGTTCGGCTGCTGCCTGGGAGCGAGCGGGCCACATGCTCTGGCCGCGCTTCTCCGGCGTTATCGTGGTTGAAGCGACGAAGCAGATATACGCTGCGACGCCTCTTCCCGCCGTGCGCAAGGTCGCGTCCCGCGTGCGTGCGATTGCTCCCTTGCCCGCGCCAACGCCGGCGCGTGCCGTCATGCCGGCGGACGACGAATAGGGCTCAGTCGCGGCGAGAGAGCAGGAAGACGGCGTCGACCGCGAACAGATTTGCCAGCATGCCGGGATCGGAAATCCGCCACGCCTTCTCGCCCGTCAAGATCAACGCATCCTCGATCCCGAGCCCGAGGTCTCCGCAAAGAGAGGCGAAGTCCCGCACGGTGCAAAGATGGATGTTGGGTGTGTCGTACCAGGAATAGCCGAGCGAGCGCGTTTCGGGCATGCGGCCGCGGAAAAGCAGTTGCAGGCGCACGCGCCAGTTGCCGAAATTCGGAAACGAAACGATGACACGCCGCCCGATGCGCTTCATCTCACGCAGCACGGCCTTCGGATTCCGCGTGGCCTGGATCGTCTGGCTGAGGATCACATAGTCGAAGGCGTCGTCGGGATAATCGGCGAGGTCGGTGTCGGCGTCGCCCTGTACCACGGCGAGGCCGCGCGCCACGCTTGCGTTCACGCCTTCCTGGCTCAATTCCACGCCGCGCCCGTCGATGTTCTTCTGCGACCGCAGCAGGGCGAGCAGGTCGCCGTCGCCGCAACCGACGTCGAGCACGCGACTCTCCGGCGCGATCATCTGGGCGATGAGATCGAGGTCTATGCGGCCCGTGTCGAGGCCATGTCCGTTGCTCATCCGGCGATGCCCCGCGTGCGCGCTGCGCTGTCGATGAAGCCGCGCAGCGTCGCGAACATTTCCGGCTCCTCCAGCAGGAAGGCGTCGTGGCCCTTGTCCGTCTTGATCTCGACGAAACTCACTTTGGCCGCAACCGCGTTCAGCGCATGCACGATCTGGCGATTGTCCGATGTCGGAAAGAGCCAGTCGCTGGTGAAGGAAACGACGCAGAAGCGTGACGTCGTGCCCCGGAACGCGTTCGCCAGCACGCCGCCGTAATCGTCGGCGAGATCGAAATAGTCCATCGCGCGCGTGATGTAGAGATAGGAATTCGCGTCGAAGCGATCGACGAAGGTCGAGCCCTGGTGGCGCAGATAGCTTTCGATCTGGAAGTCGGCATCGAAGCCGTAGGTAATGCTGTCGCGGTCCTGCAGGTTGCGGCCGAACTTGCGATGAAGCGCCGCTTCCGACAGATAGGTAATGTGCGCGGCCATGCGCGCGACCGCGAGCCCCTTGCCGGGGGTTGTGCCGTGCGAGAGATAGGCGCCCTGCTTCCATTCGGGGTCGGCCATGATGGCCTGGCGGCCGACCTCGTGGAAGGCGATGTTCTGCGCGGAATGGCGCGCGGCGGTCGCAATCGGGATCGCGGAGAAGACGGGCTCGGGGTAAGCCGCCGCCCATTGCAGCACCTGCATGCCGCCCATCGAGCCGCCAATGACGCAGAAAAGGTCACCAATGCCGAGACGGTCGAGCAGCATGGCTTGCGCGCGGACCATGTCGCCGATGGTGATGACGGGGAAGCTCAGCCCATAGGGCCGCCCGGTCGCCGGGTCGATGTCCCTCGGGCCGGTCGTGCCCTGGCAGCCGCCGATCACGTTCTGGCAGACGACGAAGAAGCGGTTGGTGTCGATCGGCCGCCCCGGGCCCACCATGTGCGGCCACCAGCCGCGCTTGCCGGTCAGCGGGTGCGAACTCGCGGCATATTGGTCACCCGTCAGCGCGTGGCAGATCAGGACCACGTTCGACTTGTCGGCGTTCAGCGTGCCATAGGTCTCGTAGGCGATGGTGAACGGGCTCAGATTGACGCCGGAATCGAGGGCGAGCGGTTCGTCGGGGCCGAAGGTCATGGATGCACGGTGCACCCTGATCCCGCCTTCCTCGAATTCCGCGCTGTCCGGACCGGGGGCGCCTGATGGGCCTGCGGCCTTTTCGATGGTGTTCATAGCGCCTCTGCGCTGCCTTTTTCCGGCTGGGTTGGCTCCGAGGCGGGCTTTTAGGGCCCCCGCCAAACAGGGTGCATAGCTAGGGATGCACCCCCCAAAATGTCAATGTTTTCTTTGATTTTAGCAGGTTGTCCCCGTATGAATACCGCTCTTGCGGGCCGGGTAGGGGGCCTGCCCGCGAGCCGAATTCCCCCGCCGGATGCCGCCGAATGACGACCGAGACAGCCACGCCCGAAAAGGCCCTCGCCGATGTCCGCAAGGAGATCGATGCGATCGACGACGCCATCCAGGACCTCCTGCTGAAGCGCACGGAGCTTGTGGTCGAGGTCGCCGAGGCCAAGGCCCGGGCAGCGAGCGCTGCCGGCAAGGGC
>JAGUWA010000331.1 GCA_020062605.1 Parvibaculum sp.
GCCTGCCTCTGCGGGTTTTCCGGCGGCGGTTTCGCCGGGCGTCTCCCGCGGCGTATCGGAGGAGGCCAGATCCTTGTTTTTCATGAGCTTTCCCGGCGTCTGCGTCATTGCAGCCATCTCAAATTGTCGGACCCCGGCGAGGGCGTCAACCATGTCGCGCGCCGCCCTGCCGGCGATAAAGAAAGCCCCCGCACACGGGGGGCATGCCGGGGGCAAATTTGAGGGGCGTATGCAGGACCGCGGCAGCCATTTTCACAAGGTTCTTCCGCGGCCCGTATGTCTCACCTTAGCTGCAGTTTACCATAATTTCAAATGCGGCGTTCCAAGCGGCGGCCCGTCATTTTCGGGGCGCGTGGGGGCCGTTTAACCAATCGGTATCGTCTTCGCTCCTACCATGAGGACATCGAATCGGGAGAGGCAAGGAGCGGCGGCATGAGACCCACGAGCTTCGCAAAGCGGATGGACCCCGGCGCCACTTTACAGGACGCGCCCTGCGGCGCGCGACGCCCGATCGACCTCGTCCACCTCTCCAAATACACGCTCGGCAACCGCTCGCTCGAAAACGAGCTGCTCGGTCTCTTCCGTAACCAGGCGGATGTCTATATCGCGCGGCTCGACGAGGCCGCCGACGAGACGGAGTGGAAGAACGCTGCCCACAGCCTCAAGGGCTCCGCCCGTGGCCTCGGCGCATGGACGCTCGCCGACCTCGCCGAGGAAGCGGAGGCAACGGCGCTCGCCGCGCGCGACAGCATCATGGCCCGCATCCGCGAAGCAACCGTCGCCGTCAACGCCTTCATCGACAGCTTCATGGAAGCGTGAGGGCGGCTTCTCTCCTTCATTAGCCATCCGGACAACCCTCCCCCTGTGGGAGGGTCAAACCGTCGAAGACGGTTTGGGGAGGGGGACTCCGCTATCGGCGTTGAACCAACCACACTTCGTCATTGCGAGGAGCGGCGAAGCCGCGACGCGGCAATCCATGGGCCGCTCGCTCCGTGCCTGCCGCTCTGGATCGCCACGGCCGGCGATGCCGGCCTCGCGATGACGGTGAAGGAAATTCCTACTCCCTCAACATCTCCTTCACCATCTCGGCAATCGCGAGAGACGCGGTGAGCCCCGGGCTCTCGATCCCGAAGAGATTGACGAGGCCGGACAGCCCGTGCGCCTCCGGCCCGGAGACGATGAAGTCGGCCGCCGCCTCGCCGGGCGCGTTCACCTTCGGCCGCACGCCGGAATAGGCAGGGGCGAGCGCACCCTCCTTTAATCCCGGCCAGTAGCGGCGGATCGCATCGTAGAAGAGCGCCGCGCGCGACGGGTCGACCGCATAGTCGGGTTCCGCGCCCTCCGCCACCTCGATCCATTCGACATCGGGCCCGAAGCGCGCCTGGCCGCCCATGTCGAGCGTCAGATGAATGCCGAGCCCCGCCGCCTCCGGCACGGGATAGACGAGGTGCGAGAAGGGCGCGCGGCCCGTCAGCGTGAAATAGTTTCCCTTGGCGAAATGCGCCGTGGGTATATGCGCGGGGTCGAGCCCTTCGATCCGTTCGGCCAGTCGCGGCGCCCACAGCCCGCCCGCGTTGACGACGATCCGTGAGCGGAGCATCATCGGCTCCGTCCCTTCCACCTGCACGGCAAAGCCGCCGCCTTCGCGCGTGATCCGCGTCGCCGTCGCGTGAAAGGCGATCATGCCGCCCGCATCCTCGAAATCGCCTTGCAGGCTCAGCATATAGGCATGTGCATCGAAGATGCCGGTGGAAGGGGAGAGCAGCGCCGCTTCCACCCGGAGCGCGGGTTCCCTCTCCAGCGCCTCGCGCTTCGTCAGCTCGCGCAGGTCGCCCGCGCCGTTCGCGCGTGCGCGCTTCGCAATGCCGCCCAGCTCGGCGAATTGTGCTTCCTCCGTCGCGACGATCAGCTTGCCGCATTTCCGGCAGGGCAGCTTGCGCGCCTCAAGATATTCATAAAGCCGCTCGCGGCCTTCCACGCAGAGCCGCGCCTTCAGGCTTCCTTCCGGATAATAGATGCCGGCATGGATCACCTCGCTGTTGCGCGCCGAAATTTCCGTGCCGATGGCGCCATGCCGCTCCAGCACCACCGTTTCGTGCCCGGCAAGCGCCAGCGCCCGCGCGCAGGCGAGACCCACCACGCCCGCGCCGATTACGACTGCATCGATGTCGCTTTCCGCCACCACCGGCGCTCTCCCTCACGTCACGGCAAAAGCAGTGCCGGAGAAAGGGGAGGGAGGCAAGACACTAATAAGAAGATCGTCATTGCCGGGCCGGACGAAGTCCGTGACCCGGCAATCCAGTAGCCGCGTTAGCGGCGTCCTCTTCACATGACTCCTGTCCGAAGCCTTCCGCTCTGGATGCCCGGGTCAAGCCCGGGCATGACGTAAATGAGGGAGGTCGGAAAACCGGGGACAAGTTTTCAGGAAAAATCTTCTCCCCGCTTCCGGGGATAACTCCCTCGGTACACGCCGCGCCGCAACATATCCCCCTCATGCATCCGCGAAGAGAGGCGATCCAAATGACCGGCCGGAAAAATGCGGAGCGGGGATATCGCCGCCATTTTTAACGGTTCGATGACATTCCGATGACAGTCGATTCCGGCTTATCCCCGGCCTGTCAATCTTCCAATGAAATCAGCGGGTTGGGAGGAGGCGGAAAATCCCGAATTGTGACAGTGGGGTGCGAAAAGCCGTGATTTATCCCCGCATAACGCGGTTTTTATCCCCGGCAAGCGGCCGGTTTATCCCCGGTGGCCGGCCGGCTTATCCCCGGAAGATGTGCCGCCCGCGTGTCCCGAAAAACCATCCGCCTACAGATCAATAGCGCGCGGCGGGGCGCACCACCGGTCCGTCATCCGTGATCGAGATATGGGTCAACGTCTGCTCGTCATGGTTCATGCGCCAGGAGAGAAGCCGTTGCGCATAGTCGAGCATCACGGGCAGGTAGTCGGGATCGTTCGCGCGGTTCACGAATTCGTCCGGGTCCTTTTCGAGATCGAAGAGGAGCGGCGGCAGCTTCGTGAAGTGGACATATTTGAACTTCTCGTCGCGAATGACGTTCATCGTGCATTGATGCATCGTCAATCCCAATCGCTTCTCCGCGCTATCGTCGGCGGGGTCGCGGAAGTCGAATTCCCAATGCGCTTCGCTTCGCCATGTCGCCGGTTCGCGGCCTTCGAGGAAGGGCCTGAGCGATGCGCCGTCGCATTGCACCGGTATCTCGGCGCCGATCAGGTCGAGCATGGTCGGCATGATGTCGACATTCTCGGTGAAGCGCGTCACGCGCGTTCCGCGTGCGCCGTCCGCCGCTTTGCGCGGATCGCGGATGATGAGCGGGATGCGGTAGGAGGCATCGAAATAGCCGCATTTTCCGATGAGCCAGTGATCGCCCATCTGTTCGCCGTGATCCGACGTGAAGACGATCAGCGTGTTGTCCCAGCGTCCCGTTTCCTTCAGGAAGGTGAAGACGCGGCCCAGCGCCTCGTCCACTTCCGACATCAGCCCGTAATAGACGGCCTTCAGCCTGCGGAGCTTCTTCTCGTTTGCCGGTGCGCGGAAGAGCTTGCGGCCGAGCTGATGTTCGAGCCAGGGGTGCTGCGCGCCTTCCTCGTCATGCGTTGCCTTGCGCGCGAAGCCCGGCACGGTTTCGGGGTCGTACATCGCGTTGAAGGGTTCGGGCGCGACGAAGGGCGGATGCGGGCGCAGGATCGAAAGATGCGCGATGAAGGGCGTCGTCGACTCCGCGATGTGGTCGATCAGCCGGTTCGTGAGATAGGACGTGTCGTCGATCTCCTTCGCATAGACGAGCGGGCGGGGCGCTGCTGCGCCGTCCTCATATTCGGGGCCCGGTGCGCGGTGTCCGTAGGCGAAGCGAATGTCGTCCGGCACCTCATGGCCGTTTTCCTTCAGCCAGTCCGTCCATGGCGTCGGCCATGTGCCCATCATGCAGATCGGGCGGATGCCGGGCAGTGGTCCTTCATAGGTGTGGAGCCAGGGGCTTTCGGGATCTTCCTCGCGCGGGTCCTGGCTAGTGTCCGTGTATCCGAACAGAACGGGATCGTAGCCGTGGCGTCCCGCTTCCTTCGCCCAGTTGGTGTGGCGCGCGTCGAGCGGCGTCCCGTTGGTGCCGGAGCGGTGGTTCTGCAGATACATGCCGGTGTGAAGCGAGGCGCGCGAAGGCCCGCAGGGAACGGCATTCGCATAGTGCCGGGTGAAGAGCACGCCGTCCTCCGCCAGCGCGTCGAGGTTCGGTGTCCTGACGGTCGGGTGCCCCAATGCGGAGAGGCATTCGCCGCGCCACTGATCCGCCGTGATGAAGAGAATATTGAGCCTGTCCGCCATTTCCGGCCCTCCCTGTCCTTGTTTACCCGAGACTATGCGACGCCCGTGACAGCGCGACAACGGGCGCGATTTCGGGGCTGACGCTGCGTCGAAAAAGCGCTCGCCCGATTGAGGGGTTGAAAAGAAATGAGCCCTGCGTCATGTATGTGCCGGTCCTTTGCGGGGCCCTCCGGCGCGGCCGGTTCCTTCCACCTCCGGACTAGAAAAAGCAAGATGGCGAAGATCACCTATATCGAGCACAACGGCACGGAACACACCATCGATGTCGAGAGCGGCATGACGGTGATGGAAGGCGCCATCAAGAATTCCATTCCCGGCATCGACGCGGATTGCGGCGGCGCCTGCGCCTGCGCGACCTGCCATGTCTATGTCGCGGATGCCTGGAAGGAAAAAGTCGGCGCGGCAGAGAGCATGGAAGAAGACATGCTCGACTTCGCCTTCGACGTACGCGAGAACTCGCGTCTGTCCTGCCAGATCAAGGTGACGGACGACCTCGACGGCCTCGTCGTGAACCTGCCCGAAAAGCAGTTCTGAGGCGTCTTTCTCAACCGTTCGCGGCTGACTTCTTCTTTCCGTCGAAGACCGAGAACTCATGCTCGATCGACTTCTCGATCAGCAGGCGCCACAACGGCTCTGCGATCGAGCGGCTGAGTCCAGCCCGGTCCGCCTCCGCAAGTACCTTCTGCACCACTTCCTCAATTCGCGCATCGTCGCGCACGGCCGAGCGCTCGCCCTTGATCGCGCCGGCCTGCTCGATATAGCCCTGCCGCTCCGCAAGCAGCTTCACGAGCTCACGGTCGATCCTGTCGATCTCGTTGCGGACTTCCGGCATCGTGTTGCATTTCACCATTGAGCATCTCCGGCGGTGGGTGCGGCACGACGTCATGCAGCCCTGCCATACGCGCAGCGTAAGATAGGCATGGGCGCAAGTTTGTCACGGCCAATTGGGCAATTTTTTGCTTGGCGATATGGCATCGCGGACCTATATAGGCCGGAAAGGTTGTGAAATATAAATAATCACACTTTTCATAGGTATTATGCCCCTGCGCTGGGCGGAACGACAGGTGACCGAGAATGACTCAGGAAGCGATCTCGACAGATGTAGTGATCATCGGGGCGGGCCCCTGCGGGCTTTTCGCGGTGTTCGAACTCGGCCTGCTCGACATGAAATGTCACCTTGTCGACATCCTGGACAAGCCGGGCGGGCAGTGCGCCGAGCTCTATCCGGAAAAACCGATCTACGACATTCCGGCGCTTCCCGTCGTCAGCGGCCATGAACTCACCGAGCGGCTGATGGAACAGGCCGCGCCATTCGGTCCGCAGTATCACTACAACGAGATGGTCGAAGAGCTGGAAAAGCTGGACGATGGCCGCTTCCGCGTGAAGACCGATGGCGGGCTCGTGTTCGAAGCGAAGGTCGTCGTGATTGCCGCCGGAGGCGGCAGCTTCCAGCCGAAGAAGCCGCCCATTCCCGGCATCGACGCCTATGAAGGCAAGTCCGTCTTCTATTCGGTCAAGCGGATGGAAAGTTTCCGCAACAAGAAGGTGCTGATTTCCGGTGGCGGCGACAGCGCGCTCGACTGGACGATCAACCTGCAGCCGGTTGCGCAGTCGATGCAACTTATTCATCGCCGCGATGGGTTCCGTGCGGCGCCGGACAGCGTCAACAAGATGCACGCACTGGTGGACGAAGGGAAAATGCAGTTCCACCTCGGCCAGATCACGGCACTGCATGGCGACAACGGTCAGCTCACAGGCGTCACCGCGAAGGGTAATGACGGCAACGACTATGAGATCGAATGCGACACTCTGTTGCCGTTCTTCGGTCTCACCATGAAGCTCGGTCCGATCGCGAATTGGGGTCTCAACCTTCACGAGAACCTTATTCCGGTCGATACCGAGAAGTTCCAGTCGAGCGAACCGGGCATCTTCGCTATCGGTGACATCAACACCTATCCGGGCAAGCTGAAGCTCATTCTCTCCGGCTTCCACGAAGCGGCGCTCATGGCGCAGGCAGCTTTCAAATATGCCAACCCGGATGCGAAGGTTACTTTCCAGTACACGACTTCGTCGACCAGCCTGCAGAAGAAACTCGGCGTCGCCTGAGAATCCATTCCGAGGTCAGTTCATGCGTATCATCCTTGTCGACGGTAAGGGCCGCGAGCGCGAACTTGCGGCTATCGAAGGGTGGCGGGTGATGGAAATCATCCGCGATCACGGCTTTCCCATCGTGGCGGAATGCGGCGGCGCTTGCGCCTGCGGCACTTGTCAGGTGGAAGTCGACCCGCAATGGGCCGCGAAGCTCCACGAGTCGCGTGAGGACGAACTCGACATGCTCGACCAGAATTATGGTGGAGAGTGGTCGCGTCTGTCGTGTCAACTCATCATGACGCCTGAGCTCGACGGGTTGCGCGTTCGGCTTGCCGACGTTGCGGTTCGCGAGGCGGCCTGACCCGGGGTCTCGCTGGACAAATCCTCTCTCAAGCTGCCAACTAGGCAAAAAGGGAGGAGCTTCTTGCGCCGTTTTTCGCTCATTATCGCTCTTGTCGTCGCGTTTATTGGAAGCGGCAACGCTCTGGCAGGTGCAACCGACGCGATCGAAACAACGCTCTATTTCGGACTCGACCTGCCGGGTGGCGGCACGGTAAGCGAAGAGCAATGGGCCGGCTTTCTCGCAGATACCGTCACACCTCGCTTTCCTGACGGGTTCACGGTTCTCGGTGCCTATGGACAATGGCGCGATTCCGGGCCGGCCGATGCGCCGATCATTCGCGAGGAGACCCGGGTCATCATCATCGTTCATCCGAAGACGTCAGCCGCTGAAGGCGCCATTGACGAAATTAAATCGTTCTACAAGACAAGCTTCGGACAGAAGTCTGTGTTTCACACACAGGTGCAAGTGCGTCTTGTAGAGTAGGTTTTCAAATGTTCGCGATTTCCCGCCCCGTCGGAAAAAGTTTTGAGATATGGCCCGGCAAGCTTTCCTTCGCCGCTGCCGGCGATGGTTCGCGCGAAGCGCTCGATGCTGGAATGGACATTGCCCGCGATCTTTCACGCTCCGTTCTCGCGGATGGCGAACTGCTGGCGAAGGGCGCCGCAAATGTTCTGCCTCGGGGCATGGCGGGGCGGATTGCAGTAGAGACGGTAAATCTCTTTCGTGAGCTCATTCCTTCTTTCGAGTTTCCTCCCGTGTTGGCGGCTTTACCGGGTGCGGTCTGCGATGCCGTGCTCGACGGTATGCTCGACGCCGCGCGTCAAAATGGCGGCGCGGGATTCATCGTTGTATCGCTTGGTGACGTACTCGCCCTCCATCAGGAGCCGGGTGTTGCGGCCGACCTTGAGGGAGGCGTTCAGCCGGTGCTTGGCGAATTTGTCTCCGCCTTGGGGGCGGGCATCCGTGGCGGCGCGGCTCTGGGCGGTAGCCGGTCTTGCGTTCCGACCTGCGGCGCACTCGATATTGTTGCGGTTCAATCGAAGTCAGCGTCGGCGGCAGGACTTGCGGCTGCGATCATTGCCGACGCCGCAGGCGATACAATTGCAGTGCCACGAGGTCCTGCGCCGCGCGACCGGCTGTTTGCCATGGCGTGGCGAGAGCGAAGCATTGCCGCATCGGCGGGGCTCGTCGAACCGGAATTGATCTGGCAGGCGCTTTCCGCGTCGGTGCGGCAAGC
>JAGUWA010000168.1 GCA_020062605.1 Parvibaculum sp.
ATCAACACGGGCAAGCTCACGGTCAATCTCGACACCAAGACGGTCGAGGTTGAGGGCAACCGGGTTCATCTGACGGGCAAGGAATATCAGATGCTGGAGTTGCTGTCGCTTCGCAAGGGCACGACGCTGACGAAGGAGATGTTCCTCAATCATCTCTATGGCGGCATGGACGAGCCGGAACTCAAGATCATCGACGTCTTCATCTGCAAGCTGCGCAAGAAGCTCGCAGCCTCCACTGGCGGCGATCACTATATCGAAACCGTATGGGGACGCGGCTACGTGCTGCGCGACCCCTCCGAAGGCAGCATGCCCGCGAAGGCTTCCGCCTGACCGGCAAAACGGTTGCATCGAATGCAAAAGGGCGCCCACCGGGCGCCCTTTTTCATTGCCGTTCTGCTTTCGCCGCTAAACGCCGGCGCCGCCGTCCGCGAACGCGGCTTCGATCACGAAGACATCGTTCTCCATATGCGCATTGATCGAGAGGCCAAGAGACCGCGCAACGAGGCCGGTAAAGTAAGGCTGCGCGGCGCGTGCATCGAGAAACCTGTCCGGATCGCGTCCGCTCAGGAACTTCGCCGTCTCCTCAGGCACCCTAGCTGCCTGGCCGGTTGAGCGCACACGCAGCGTCGGCTTCGCCATGTCGCCTTCGACCGTGACCGCAACCTCACCGCCGCGCGGAATCGCCGCCATGCCGATAAGGACCATATTGAGTAGCAACTTCACATAGTCCTTGCCGATGGTGGCCGCCGGGGCTTCCCACACAAGGGCCGCCCGCTCGCCCATCATCAGCCCCTCGGCAACCGCCTTCGCGTCCTGCAGATCGAGTTCGGCGCCCGCCGATCCGGCAGCCCCGAAACAGAGCCTCGCAAACTGAAGCTTGGCCGATGCCTGTGCCGCACTTTTGGTGATGAGCTCCATCGCATGAGCTTTCATCTCCGGATCGTCTTCGTCGGCAAGCACCTCCAGCCCGTTCGTGATCGCACCCACCGGGCTGATCACGTCGTGGCAGACGCGACTGCACATCAAGGCAGCGAGCTCCAACGCGGAGACATCTGTCGTTTCCGTCATATCGATTTGCCCCAGAACCCCTAAAAGCCTAGAAAGCCTGATAGCATCGCGCCGCCGTCAATGCCAGCCCCGGCGGCCCAAACCAGCCTTCGCCGGTCGTGCGCGCCTCTGCCCGGTCCGGCCAGAACATTCCAGGGAACGACGAATTGACGAGCCTGATTTCCGACCGAGCCGCCCTCACCGAGGAATTGCGGCGGATCGCCCTCATGGCGGGTGCAGCCATCATGGACCACTATCATTCGGAATTCGAGGTCATCCACAAGGAAGACAAGAGCCCTGTAACGGCCGCGGACCGAGATGCCGAAGCGATCATCCTCGAGGGCCTGAGAAAGTTCATTCCCGATGTACCGGTCGTCTCTGAAGAGGCTGCGGCGGGCGGGCACATCCCCGAGATCGGTCACCGCTTTTTCCTCGTCGACCCGCTGGACGGGACCAAGGAATTCATCAACAAGAACGGCGAATTCACAGTCAACATAGCGCTCATCGAGGAACGCATACCGGTTGCCGGCGTCGTCTACGCCCCCGCAAAGGATCGGATGTTCTTCGGCTATGGCGCTGGGCATGCTTTCGAGCAGGCGGTAGCGCCGAGCGCGGATGGCAAGGCGAAAGCCGGTGCACCGAAGCCTATCGCCGCGCGCAAGCCGGCCGAAGACGGACTCGTCGTCATTGCAAGCCGCACACATCGCGACACCAAAACAGACGAGTACCTCAGTCTCTACAAGGTGAAGGAATTTCTGGCGGCGGGATCGTCGCTCAAGTTCTGTCTTGTCGCAGCCGGGGAAGCAGACCTTTACCCCCGCCATGGCCGCACCATGGAATGGGACACGGCCGCAGGACATGCCGTCCTCCTTGCAGCGGGTGGCAACGTCACCCAGCTCGATGGCGCACCGCTTCTCTACGGCAAGACCGAGCGCGGACTCGACAATCCCTTCTTCGTGGCGCGCGGCGCCCCGGCCTGACAAAACAGGAATAGGCGATCTCCTGGTCCCCGGACCGGATCGATATCCGGTCCGGGGCCTGGTGCTGTCGAGGCCGTCGGAGAATGACAAGCCGGCCGGCGCAAACCACGAACTGGCCCCCCGACCGTCGAGGGTTCGCGCCGGCCCCGCCATGCAATACTCGATGCTGGCGGAAATGCTTGCACGTTTGAAAGTGCAAGGCGCATGCCGCCGCGAAACAAGCGGTCCGGTCGCTACCGCGCATCATTCGGGGATTTTTATGTGCCAGCCGGAGGCGGAAAGCCAGCGCGTACCGTAACGGGACAGGCTCAGGGCTTCTTCGTCCACTTGCCAGGTGCCGTCTCGACATATTGCCCGGACTTCGTCTTGGCGATGAGCTTCTCCGCCGCAAGTTTCTCCACGGCGTTGAGCGTCGCACCCGGTGTCTTGGCTGCGATCGCCTGATAGGAAGCACGGCGGCGAAGATTGATGTCGTTGACCATCGCCTTGAGATCGGGAGCAGGTGTCGCCGTCACGATGCCGACATAGCCATTCAGCTTTTCGCCGACCAATCCCTGGGCCTTCGCGGAATCGAGATCGATGGCAAGGACAGGCCCCGCGATAACGAGGGAGAACAGAAGCGCGAAAAGCGGCAGAGCGGATTTCATGAATGGGCGCATGTCTCGTGTCTTCCTCAGAACAGATCCGGATTTTCGGCGAGCAGCTCGTCAAGATCGCGTTCGACCCGTACCCGGACCTCCTGCTCGATCTTGACGTTGAGATTGATTTCGATGGGCTTGTCCGGCGCCTCGATCTTCACCGTGGGGTTGCAGCCCGACAGCACGAGCGACGTCCCCAGCGCGGCGCACAGCACAAATCTGGAGAAAATGGGCGGCATTGGAAGCTTCCTGTGCTGCAAGCTCACGGCTCCGTCTTGTTTGCGGGCGGCTTTACCGCCCCTTTCGATTGCTCTTTGATCAGCTCGAGCGGCCGAAACCCAACGGTACCACGCCGAAGGAGGTCCGCAAGCGATCCCTCGAGCTTCACGTTGATGGCGAAGGGATACCCGTCATAGAGGTCCGGATTGGCCCCTTTGAGCGAGAGGCGAAGCACCAGCTCACCATTCGCATTTCCCGAAAGTCCGCCCGCGAGTTCCGTGTAGTGAAAGTTCCGCAGCGCATCGGTAAGGAGCTTCGTCTGCTCCGTCGCAACCGCCTCTGTCGCATCGCCGCGATAGACGATAACACCATTGTCCTTTGCCGAGATATTGCCATCGAGCAGGATCGGATCACCATTTCTGATCGCGATCGGCACCTGCCCGCTGATGCGGCCCGTCGCCTTGAGCCCCGGCACCTCGACCATATCGATCAGCGCGGAAAGATCGACATCATTCACGGACAAAAGAAACTCCGCGTTCCCCGCGGTAACCGATGCGCTCGACGAGACGAGAACAAGCCTTCCCTCCGCAAACGGCCAGTTCGCATCGACGATGCGAAGCCCTGCCCTGCCCATCTCGAAGGCAACCGTTCCGTTCTCGAGAGGCACGCCCGCCTGCAACATGCCAACTTTCAACGTCTGCACGCCTTTCGTCCGAGGCGGCAGCAGGCTTGAAAGCGACACCGTTCCGTTCACGCCTTCGACCGTTGCGGCGGAGGCGGTGAAGCCAAGGTTGTTGAGTTTCGCCACGCCGGAACTCGCCAAGCTCCCGTCTTTCAGGTCCGCATTGGCACTATAGGAGAGACTGCCGCTCATGCGCGCGATCATGCCTTTGAACGACGGCAACAAGGTCTGAAGTTCGAGCTTGCCCGGCGTGAAGGCGAGGTCGCCATTCGCACGAACTTGTCCCCGCCCCGCGGGGACGTCGTAGCTTGCTTTTACATTGGCAAGACGCGCGCCCGCTATCGAGGGCAAGGCGCTGCGCAAGACGAGATCGGCAGAGAGAGAGAGCCTTGGGCATATTCCACCGGACCTTCGACGCGCAGCGGCGCGAAACGCTCCGACGGCGCAAGATCGACAACCTTCACGCCCTCCAGTTCCATACGAACAGGCGTGAGCGTTCCACCATCGAGGCCGCCTGTCGCTTCGACCTTTCCCGTGAAGGCAAAAGAGCCGGCGGCAGTCTGGTTAAGCGAGAAATTGCCGAGATCGGCAGTAGCGGCAACGGAAATATCCCCGCCGTTCACATCCACGGCAGCGCGATATGCAACGTCGCCGCCGATATCGAGATAGAGAGAGCGGAACACGGGAGCGATCGTCGCGGGCGTGAGCCCCTCGGGGGCAAAAGTCAGCGCGCCTTCCGCCGTCGCCCGCCCCACACGTGTTTCGCCGTCATAAACCCCCTCCGCTTTGGCGAGTGGTATGCGGATGTCCTCATCGACGACACTGTCGACGGATGCGGCAAAGCCGAGTCTTTTCCCTTCAAGACGCATATGCCCCGCTGCGACGAGCGGTGCGAAACGCGGCTCGTCCGCAACCTCGACGATCCGCAGCGCGGCGGAGGACAGGAGGATGGCTTCGCCCTCCGGCCGAATGGAAACCGGGCCGGTGAAGGTGAATTCGCCGTAGGGCGTGGTTGCCGTCAGCACTGCGTCCTGCACCGAAACCGGCGGCAGGACGAGCCTGCCCCCGCCCTCGCCCTCGAGCAGGGGGTCGAGCGAGCCGAGCGAGAGGCCTTCCTGCGTAAGCGTCACATGAAGTTTCGCTTCCTCTACCTCGACCGAACGGACCTCCCCCGAGAGAAGCTCGCCGAGGGAGTAGGTGACCGTCACGCTGCTTGCCGCGGCATCGGGCGCGGCGGGATCACCGATGACGATGCCGGAAAGCGAAATGCTCCGGAGACCGATAAAACCGACGCTGAAGGAGATGGGCGAGATACCTCGGTCCGCGAGCGCTCGGCCGATGACACGCTCCGCCAGCGCCGCCCGCTCGGCCCAGAGCCAGACAAGACTGGCAGCGAACACAACAAGGAGAACAGCCGATATCGCGACGAGGCGCGCCTTCCACGATTTCAGCATCCGGCACCGTCCGCAGCCTTGCCCGAGTCGATATGCCCTTTTCCGGTCACCGTTTCGCCATCCTGTGCGGACACTATCGCGAGGCCGCAGCGCCAGAGATTCTGCGTTAGAGTTTGCATCAATTGACGGCGATTCGATGGCGGTTTTACACGACATGACAGAGGAACGGCACATGCGCGACAAAGTCCACCAGGCGAAACCGAGGCCCACCGCGAAAGCTGGGACATTGGGCAGCCTTTCAGCGGTTGCCCTTTCGCTGGGACTGCTCGCCGGAGCGTTCGCCGTTCTGGCGCCCGCGCCCGCCTTCGCCCAGACACAGGACCAGTCTTCCGACACCTATCAGGAAGACGAGATCGTCAAGGAAGCGGGCGACTTCTTCGGCGCTGTATCGAAAGGGCTGGCCGATGCCGTGCATAGTGTCTTCGAGAAGTACGGCGAGCCGAACGCCTATATCAAGGGGGAGGAGGCAAGCGGCGCTTTCGTCATCGGCCTGCGCTATGGCCAGGGCAACCTCGTCATGAAAAATGGCGGCAGCCAGAAGGTTTACTGGCAGGGCCCGAGCGCCGGCTGGGATTTTGGCGGCGATGCCGTGAAGGTCTTCACGCTGGTCTACAACCTCCCCAATGGGGAGACGATCTATCAGCGCTTCCCGGGCGTCGAAGGCAGCGCCTATCTGATTGGCGGCATCGGGGTCAACTATCAGCAGCGCGACGACATTGTGCTCGCCCCCATGCGCGCCGGTGTAGGTTTGAGGCTCGGCGCGTCGGTCGGTTATCTGAAATACACGAAGTCGCGCGAGTGGCTGCCTTTCTGACACAGGGCCGGCGCAAAATCCCCGCCCGTCCGGTCGTATGGTAGAAGGCAGGATGCTTTTCTGGCAGTCTCTGCGGGTTTTCCAGGGCCGCAGGCGCAGCTGACGCAAAGGACGGGCGAAGCGAGATTTCCATGATCGAAAGCCTGATGCTGATTGCGCTCGGATTCCTCATCGCAACGCTTTTCGCGCTGATCGGCGCGCAATTCGTATGGCGTCGGGCCGTCACCGTGACGCTTCGCAAGATGGCCCCGGACGACGCAGCGGACACGGATGCCGCTGAGGACCGCCAGGCAGAACTCGACAGGCTGCTCCAGCGCCATGAACGCGAGCTCGCGCCGCTGCAGGCGGAGATCCGGAACCTGCGCGCCGAAAGCGCCAGGCTCACAGCCGCGAATGAAGCACTCGAACTGGAAAAGGCGCAGCTTTCAGCCGATTCGGATGCGCTGCGCGACGAGGGAGAGAGGCTCCGCTCGGCCCTCGCCGCCTTGCGCGAACGGATCGATACGGCCGCAGCCGAAACC
>JAGUWA010000250.1 GCA_020062605.1 Parvibaculum sp.
CCTCCTGCCGCCGGAACCCTGGGGCCCGGAAACATGGGCCGCCTGGACGGACGCCGTGAAGCAGGCCACCGGCCGCAAGGGCAAGGCGCTCTTCATGCCGCTCCGCCTCGCGCTCACCGGTTTGACGCATGGACCGGAGTTGAAAAACCTGCTACCTCTCATCGGACGGGACCGGGCGCAAGCCCGTCTCAAGGGTCTAACGAATTGATTTCGTTGGATTTTTTTAACGGCGGCCAGCGAGGATACCGGCATGAACCCGGCTCTCTCGATCATTCAGGGTCTGATTATTAGCGGCTGACATAGCTCCGCCGCCGCCGTACAAGCACGCTTATACTTCATTGAAAAACGGTCTGGTCGGCGGCGGTAGCTGCGGATGCATGATGTTCTCGTGGCAACATGCCTCGTCTCTTTTTCCACCCTCCCCCTGTGGGAGGGTCAAACGATCGAAGATCGTTTGGGGAGGGGGACTCCGCTCAAATCGGACGTACCGGCTATCGACTGCGGTTGTATTTTCTGCCGCGACCCCTCCCCAAACCGCTTGCAGCGGTTTGACCCTCCCACAGGGGGAGGGTGAATTGAGAGCAACAGTTATGAGCAAGTCCCAAAAAGCTGAAAAGAAACAGCGCCTCTACCTCTTCGACACCACGCTGCGCGACGGCGCGCAGACGACGGGCGTCGATTTCAGCGTGGAGGACAAGCGCCTCATCGCGGGCCTGCTCGATGAACTCGGCCTCGACTACATCGAGGGCGGCTATCCCGGTGCGAACCCGACCGACACGGCCTTCTTCGGCGAGAAGCCGAAGCTCGGTCATGCGAAGTTCACCGCCTTCGGCATGACCAAGCGGGCAGGGCGCTCCGCCTCCAACGATCCGGGCCTCGCCGCCGTGCTCGACGCGGATACGGATGCCGTCTGCCTCGTCGCCAAGAGCTGGGATTTTCATGTCTCCGTCGCGCTCGGCATCACGAACGAAGAAAACCTCGAAGGCATCGCCGAAAGCGTGAAGGCCGTTGCCGCGCGCGGCCGCGAGCCCCTGATCGACTGCGAACATTTCTTCGACGGCTACAAGGCGAACCCGGAGTTCGCGCTTTCCTGCGTGAAAACCGCGCTCGATAGCGGCGCGCGCTGGGCCGTCCTCTGCGACACCAATGGCGGCACCCTGCCGGACGAGGTGGAGCGCATCGTCGGCGAGGTCATCGCGTCGGGCGTCCCCGGCGACAGGCTCGGCATCCACGCCCATAACGACACGGAAAATGCGGTGGCGAATTCGCTTGCCGCCATCCGCGCGGGCGTCCGCCAGGTGCAGGGCACGTTGAACGGTCTGGGCGAGCGGTGCGGCAACGCCAACATGGTCTCGCTCATCCCGACGCTGCTGCTGAAACCTCTTTATGCGGATCGCTTCGAAATCGGCGTCACCCTCGAGCGCCTGAAGAGCCTCGTCCATGTCTCGCGTACGCTCGACGAAATCCTGAATCGCGCACCGGACCGCTATGCGCCTTACGTCGGCGAAAGCGCCTTCGCCTCCAAGGCGGGCATCCATGTTTCGGCGATCCTGAAGGACCCGAAGACATACGAGCATGTGCCGCCCGAAAGCGTCGGCAACAAGCGTAAAGTCGCCGTCTCCGATCAGGCGGGCCGGTCCAACATCCTCGCGCGCCTCGAAGAAGCGGGCATCGGGTTCGATCCGAAGGATCGCCGCATCGGCCGCCTGCTCGATGAGGTGAAGGAGCGCGAATTTCTGGGGTATTCCTATGACGGCGCGGAAGCCTCCTTCGAGCTGCTCGCGCGCCGCATCCTCGGCGAGGTGCCGGAATTCTTCGGCGTCGAATCCTTCCGCGTCCTCGTCGAGCGCCGCTACAACGCGCTGGGCGATCTCGTCACCGTGTCGGAAGCCACCGTGAAGGTCGTGGTCGATGGCGAGAAGCTCATCTCGGTCGGCGAGGGCAACGGCCCGGTCAACGCGCTCGACCAGGCGCTGCGAAAGGACCTCGGCAAATACTCGCCCTATATCGAGGATCTGCGCCTTGCGGACTTCAAGGTGCGTATCCTCACCAGCGGCACCGAGGCGGTCACCCGCGTCATGATCGAGAGCATGGACGGGAAGGGCAATCGCTGGTTCACGGTCGGCGTCTCGCCCAACATCGTCGACGCCTCCTTCCAGGCGCTCACGGATTCGATTACCTGGAAGCTCCTCCGCGACGGCGCCCCGGCGCCAAAGACGCACAACCGCAAGGAAAGCGCGGGGGTGTGAGTTGATGACAAACGTAAGCCCAAAATAAAAGTGTCACCCCGGCGACCTGTCCTCCGAAGCTCCGAAGGAGCGGAGGGGGAAAGCCGGGGCCCACTCGCAGCGCTTCTTGCCGCAGCAACGAATATTGTTTCCAGCTTCTCGTTTGCCGTCATTGCGACCGCGAGGCGAAGCCGGAGCGGGAAGCAATCCAGGGGCGGCAAGCACGGAGCAAGCGGCTCCTGGATTGCTTCGTCGCGCAAATGCGCTTCTCGCAATGACAATTCTTCTTTGGACCCCTGACCTCTGCTCTCACACCATCGCCAGCACATAGAGCACCAGCGACACCGGGGGCGCCACCCTCCGCACCGTGTTCCATCTGGTCCACGCATCGAGATAATGCGTCCACCTCTCGCGGAAGCTTCTTGCGCGGGGCGGGGCGGGGCGAGGGAGCAGGCGGGCATCGCTGCCCGCCACCTGGCGCAAGGAGAACGCGCTCCCCGCCGCCTGATTCCCCTCCGGCGAAACCGGGGGAGCGTGATACAAGAAGCCGCGGAATCGTCCGGTCGATTCAGCGGGAGAAGAAGCGTGCAGAAATCCGCATCGGAAACGGCCGCCGGCGAAGCGGCCCTCGGCGTCGCCTCGGCGGGCCTCGGCTATCTGCTCTGGGGCCTTTCCGTCATCTTCTACAAGCAGTTGATGGACGTGCCGCCTTTCGAGGTGCTGGCCCATCGCTCGGTCTGGAGCGTGGTGCTGACGCTCCTGATGATCTTCCTCCTCGCGCGTCATGCCGAACTCGTCGCCGTGCTCCGCGACCGCCGTACCATGCTCACCCTTCTCGGCACGGGGCTCCTCATCGGCTCCAACTGGTTCGTCTTCATCTATTCGATCAACGAAGCGCGCATCGTCGAGACGAGCCTCGGCTACTACATCAATCCGCTGGTGAGCGTTCTGCTCGGCGTCGCCTTTCTCGGCGAGCGCCTTTCGCGGCCGCAGATCTTCGCCGTCGGCCTCGCGGTCGTCGGTGTCGCGATCTTCGCCTTCGATCTGGGTCAGCTTCCCTGGATATCGCTCTACCTCGCGGGCAGCTTCGCCGCCTATGGTTATGTGCGAAAGGTCTCCCGCGCAACGCCGCTCGAAGGCCTCTTTGTCGAGGTGCTCGTCCTGCTGCCCTTCGCGCTCGCCTGTCTGTGGTGGCTCTCCGGCCATGGTGGCACGAGTTTCGGCAATGGAAGCTGGTTCACCTGGGCCTTCCTTGTACTGACGGGTCCGATGACCGCCGTGCCGCTCTTCCTCTTTGCCTTCGGGGCGCAGCGCATCCGCCTCGCCACCCTGGGCCTCATGCAGTACCTCGCTCCGACGACGCAGTTCCTCGTCGCCGTCCTCCTCTATGGAGAGCCGCTTGGCACCGTCCAGTTGATGACCTTCGGCCTCATCTGGGTCGGACTGGGGATATTCTCGTTCGACACATGGCGCCGCGAGCTCGAACTGCGCCGCACGGCCGCCCTCGCGAACCGGGGATAGGTTTCGCGCGCCTGTCTTTGTAACGGTCGGGTGACATTCGTGTGACGGTCGACCCGGTTTATCCTCGGATGGAGCCCACTTTATTCTCGGATGGAGCCCGCTTTATCCTCGGATGGAGCCCCGCTTTATCCTCAGAGGGAGGCCTCGATCCGGGGCAGGATATCCTCGACCCGGTCCACCACCGAATAGATGCGGCGGATATCCGAGCGCGCGAACCCCGCCTTTATGATGTGGTCGAGAAGCTCGATCATCGGGTCCCAGAAGCCCTTCAGATTGGCGATCACGATGGGGTTCGAATGCCGCCCGAGCTGCGCCCAGGTCAGCATCTCGATCGTTTCCTCGACCGTTCCGATGCCTCCCGGAAGCGCCACAAAGGCTTGAGAACGTTCGAACATCAGCTGTTTGCGGGCATGCATGCTTTCGGTGACGATGAGCTCGCTCACCTCCCTGAACTCGACTTCCACTTCCGTCAGGAACCGCGGAATGATGCCCGTCACGCGGCCTCCCTCGGCGAGCACGGCCCTTGCCACCGCGCCCATCACCCCGATCCCGCCGCCGCCATAGACGAGCTCCACGCCCGAACTCGCCATGAGCCGGCCGAACCGGTCGCCCGCCTCCATGAACAGGGGATCGCTCCCGGTGCTCGAACCGCAATAGACACAAACGCTTTTGAGCTTCATGGAAGGAGGGTCATCCTTGATTTCTGTGGATCGCAGGGTCACCCGCGAGGTTTCACATTGGTGCCGTAATTGCAAGCTACGCGGTAGAGTAGGTTGATGATGGGGCACTGTTCCGTTTCGGCACAGCCGTATCGGGGAAGGAAACAGGAAAGATGAAAATCGGGGCAATTGTCGGCGCCTTCGTCGTGGCGCTGCTTCTTCTCGTGGGCGGCTGGTGGTTCTTTCTGCGTGGCGACACGGAACCTGCACCCTCCGAGGTGATCGCCGAGGCGCCGGCCGATACGGCCGAGCCCGGCGAGGAGCAGGAAGATCCTTCCATCCCGACCTTCGACATCGTTCGCGTGGAGCGCGATGGGTCGGCGCTCGTCGCGGGGCGGTCGCTTCCCGGTGCCCTTATCCAGCTCAAGGCGAACGGCGAAATCGTTGCCGAGACGGAAGCCGACGGCAATGGCGAATGGGTTGCCGTTCTCGAAGAGCCTCTGAAGCCCGGCACCGTCGAATTGCGCCTCACCGCCATCAATCCGGACGGCGGCACGAAGGACAGCAAGCAGGTCGTGACGGTGTCCGTCCCCGAAGACGAGAACGGGCAGACGCTCGTCGTCCGCAGCGAGCCCGGCAAGGCGAGCAAGGTGCTCCAGGGCCCCGGCGTGCCCTCGGATGCCGGCAGTCTTGTCCTCGATACTGTGGATTACGACGAGAAGGGTAACGTCATCATTTCCGGCCGCGCCGACGCCGGCGCCACCGTCCGCATCTATGTCGGCGGCGAACTCGTCGGAGAGACCCGAGCAGACAAAACGGGGCACTGGGAATTGAGCCCCGAGGCGGATATCGCGCCCGGCCAATACGCCCTTCGCGTGGATCAGATAGACGAGGAAGGCCGCGTGGTCGGCCGTGTTGAAGTGCCGTTCGAACGGGGTGAACCCTCCGCCGTCCTCGCCGCCCTCAAGGAGGGCAAGGTGGTGATCCAGCCAGGCAACAACCTCTGGAATATCGCGCGCCGAATCTATGGTTCCGGCTTCAGCTACACGGTCATCTACGAAGCCAACAAGGACCAGATCCGCGATCCGGACCTCATCTATCCGGGGCAGATATTCGAGACGCCGGCGCAGGGCCGCTGAAAAATCTTGTCCCCGGCCTGAATAGGCTTATCTAGTGTATGGATTAACGCCCTGTCCGGGCTCCCGGACGGGGCGTTTGCTTGTACGCGAATGCATTGGCGAAGCCGCCCCTTGTGCGCAGCCACCGAAGCGGAGACCCTGCAACCGATGTCACCCGGACTGAAGCATGCCTCACGAGGCGGCCCCGATCCCGTAACGGGCGGGGCGCCCGGCGTC
>JAGUWA010000164.1 GCA_020062605.1 Parvibaculum sp.
CCGACGACGCGCGGGGCGTCGCCTTCCTCGCGCACGATCACGCAGCCGACCGCCGGGTTCGGAGCGACCTGCCCGAGCCCTCGCTCAGCGAGCGTCAGTGCCATCTTCATGAAACGAGTGTCGTGGGGCCGAACCATTTTCATCCCTATCGGCGGGCTTGACCGCGGTTCCCTCCGGGTTCCGCGGCAGGCGGCCCGAAGGATCAGCGGTCCTCGTCTTCCTCACGCAGGGAACCATCGAATGGCCCGCTGAGTTCGCCCAGAAACTCCTCGAAATCCTTCGCCTCGCGGAAGTTCCGGTAGACCGAGGCGAACCGCACATAAGCAACGGCGTCCAGAGAGCTGAGGCCTTCCATGACCAGCTTGCCGACCATGGCCGAGGGAATTTCGCTCTCCCCCATGCTCTCGAGCCGCCGCACGATGCCGCTCACCATACGCTCAACGCGTTCCTGCTCAACCGGGCGTTTGCGCATGGCGACTTGCACGGAACGCATGAGTTTGTCCCGGTCGAACGGCACCCTGCGGCCGTTGGACTTGATGATCGTCAGTTCGCGGAGCTGCACCCGCTCGAAAGTGGTGAACCGCCCGCCGCAAGCGGTGCAGAAGCGCCGCCGGCGAATGGCCGTATTGTCTTCGGTGGGACGAGAGTCCTTCACCTGGGTATCTTCGTTACCGCAATATGGACACCGCATGCGCCGTCAGCCCCCTCGCTACGTAACCCGCCCCGCCGCGGGATTGGTTACTTAGGCCCGCCATAGATCGGAAAGCGCCGGCACAACTCGACCACACGAGTGCGCACGGCCGCTTCCACGTCACCGTTCTTTTCATCGCCGTTCTTGGCAAGTCCGTCCAGCACTTCCGTGATGAGCTTGCCGATCTGGGCGAACTCGGCGACGCCGAAGCCGCGCGTCGTGCCCGCCGGCGTACCGAGACGTACGCCTGACGTGATCGTCGGTTTTTCCGGATCGAAAGGAATGCCGTTCTTGTTGCACGTGATGTTGGCCCGCTCTAGCGCTGCTTCCGCCACCTTGCCGGTGAGCCCTTTCGGCCGGAGATCGACCAGCATCAGATGCGTGTCCGTGCCGCCGGAAACGATCGCAAGACCGGCATCTGCAAGCGTCGATGCAAGCGCACGCGCATTGTCGACGATGGACTTCGCATATGTCTTGAAGTCCGGCCGCAGCGCTTCGCCAAACGCAACGGCCTTGCCTGCGATGACATGCATCAGCGGCCCGCCCTGGATACCCGGGAAGATCGCCGAATTGATCTTCTTCCCGATATCCTCGTTGTTCGAGAGGATCATGCCGCCGCGCGGTCCCCGCAGCGTCTTGTGCGTCGTGGTGGTCACGACATCCGCATGGGGCAGCGGGCTCGGATGCGCACCGCCAGCCACCAGACCGGCGAAGTGCGCCATGTCCACCATGAAGAGTGCGCCGACGCTGTCCGCGATCTCGCGGAATGCCTTGAAGTCGATCACGCGCGGATAGGCGGAGCCGCCGGCAATGATCATTTTCGGCTTGTGCTCTTTGGCAAGGGCCGCCACCTCGTCCAGGTCGATCTGGTGGTCTTGCTGTCTGACGCCGTACTGCACGGCGTTGAACCATTTGCCGGACTGGTTGGGCGCGGCGCCGTGAGTCAGGTGGCCGCCCGCCGCAAGGCTCATGCCCATGATGGTGTCGCCCGGCTTCAGCAGCGCCATCATCACGCCCTGGTTCGCCTGCGAGCCGGAATTGGGCTGCACATTGACATAAGAGCAGTCGAAGAGCCTTTTCGCCCGCGCGATCGCCAGCTCCTCGGCAATATCGACAAACTCACAGCCGCCGTAATAGCGCTTGCCCGGATACCCTTCCGCGTACTTGTTCGTCATGATCGATCCCTGCGCCTCGAGAACGGCACGGGAGACGATGTTTTCCGATGCGATGAGCTCGATCTGGGTCTGCTGGCGCTCGAGTTCTCGCTCGATGGCTTCCAGTATCTCGGGGTCGCTCTCCGCGAGCCCGTCCGTGAAGAAGCCGGTGAAGGAGCCTCGCCCGGGGGCGGCATCGCTCAAAGACATAAACCTACCTATTTGTTCCAATTCGAATGCATTCGGGACGTCGAACCGGCAAAGTCGCGTCGCGCGTGCGCGCCATGGCCATTATGCACAGCCGCCCGGTTTCGATCCGGCGTGATACCACATCTCGTCGGCCACCGCCAATTCGCCACAAATTTTTGCCGAAATCCGGCACTATCCGCCGCGTCGGTACCGCCTTGAAGAAACCGCCCGTTAGCAACTTGCCTCACGACAGATCAAGCAAACCTGTGTGAATATATTGTAGGTAAGACTAGAAATGGAAAATTTACTTGTTGGACTAAGTTGATCCGTTACCGTCCTATATTGGAAACCAAAGCTTCACCTTGTTTTCCTTAGACTAAGACATGGATCAAGCTAGACGATAATCTTGATATCCTTGATTAGACTCGTTATATCGCGCTAGAAAAAGAAGCTTCTTTATCCGCGCAAGCGGAGGAATCACCCCCGGCAAGGCAAATCGTCGTAATGAATGAGACAAAATCTTCCGCGTCTGTAGACACGACGGAAATTCTGCGGCTGGCGACTGAAATAGTTGCCGCTTATGTCAGCAATAACGCCGTGGCCGCAAACGATCTCCCCGCCATGATCAGGACGGTTCACTCGACGCTGGCCAACCTCGACCAGACCGTGCCCAGTCGCGAAACCGACCTGACCCCTGCCGTACCGATCAAGAAATCGGTGACGGCCGACTACATCATCTGTCTCGAAGACGGCAAGAAGCTGAAGATGCTGAAGCGTTATCTGCGCTCGCAATACGGGCTTACCCCCGAAGAATACAAGACCCGCTGGGGCCTGCCGCACGACTATCCGATGGTTGCGCCGAACTACGCGGCCCAGCGCTCGAAGCTCGCAAAACAGATCGGGCTCGGCCGCGTCAGCACCACGCCCGCCCGAGGCCGCAAGAAGAAGTAAGAGCTAGACCACGATCCCGCCGCCCGGCCCGCCTGCCGGTCCAGGATCGTCCTTGCCCGAAGCGGCGCCTTCGTTTTTTGATTTTTCGAGCATATAGCGCAGCTTCCGCACAGCCACACGCTCAAGTTCGCTCTGGGCAGCAGTGGACGGTCCGACTACAGACACTTCCAGCCCCGTCGTCACGTCGACGGCCGTCACTTTGACGCTGCCACCAATCGGCACATATTCGAAAATCACCTCCCGGCGTTCGCCGCTTTCACCTTGCCCTTCCCGCGAAGGGCTATCTCCGCCCCGGTCAGGCGGCACGCCGGATCTTGTGGCGCGTCCACACCTGGTCAAGCGCCGTCACCAGATCGCGCATCATGTCGTCGGTGTGAACCGGACAGGGCGTGAAACGTAGCCGCTCCGTCCCGCGCGGAACTGTCGGGTAATTGATGGGCTGCACGTAAATGCCGTAGTCCTTCAGCAACTCGTCGCTGACCTGCTTGCAGATCACCGGGTCGCCGACCATCACGGGCACGATATGACTCTCGCACCACATCACCGGCAGCCCGGCATCCGCCATCATCCGGCGAAGCGTTGCCGCCCGCTCCTGATGCGCCACCCGCTCTGCATCGCTCGATTTGAGATGCCGCACCGCAGCAAGAACGCCCGCGACGAGAACCGGGGAAAGCGAAGTCGAAAAGATGAAACCGGGTGCGTAAGAGCGCACAACGTCGACGAGGTCCGCGGATGCCGCGATATAGCCGCCCATCACGCCGAAGCCCTTGGCAAGCGTGCCTTCTATGATATCGACCTTGTCGAGCACGCCGTCGCGCTCCGCAATACCGCCGCCCCGCGGTCCGTAGAGACCGACCGCATGCACCTCATCAAGATAGGTAAGCGCGCCATACTTGCGCGCGAGATCGCAAATCGCACCAATGGGCGCAACATCTCCGTCCATTGAATAGACGGATTCGAACGCGACGATCTTCGGCTGCTCCGGATCGAGTTCGCTCAGCAACTCTTCAAGGTGCGCCAGATCGTTATGCCGCCAAAGCCGCTTCGGCCCACGTCCGCGCCTTATGCCCTCGATCATGGAGGCGTGGTTCATCTCGTCCGAGATGATCGTGCAATCGCCGAGAATCTGCACCAGCGTCGAGAGCGTCGCATCGTTCGCGGCATACCCCGAAGTGAAGAGCAGCGCCGCTTCCTTCTGATGAAGGTCGGCAAGCTCGCGCTCGAGTTCGACATGATAGTGCGTCGTGCCGGAGATGTTCCGTGTACCGCCGGACCCTGCGCCAACCTCGTCGATCGCGCGGTGCATTGCCTCAAGCACTGCCGGATGCTGGCCCATGCCGAGATAGTCGTTGGAACACCAGACGACGATGTCTTTCGTGCCCTCGGGTGTGTGGAAGGTCGCGCGTGGAAACGAGCCGCGATGGCGCACGATATCGGCGAAGACGCGGTAGCGTCCTTCGTCCTTCACAGCGCCAAGCGCCTTCGCAAGTTTGCGCTCATAATCCATGGCGTTCCCTGTCCTCCCCCTCCGAATCCTGAGGGGATATTCTTAACATTTATAGCACAATAGCCGCAGGCCGCAGCCCGGCCATATGCGAATTGTCGCATTAAGGACATGGGGTTGGCCCGGGGCTCAGGAAGACCAGAGCCCTTTTTCGATGAGAACCGCTTTCAGAAGGGCCGGTTCGTCCGTCATCAACCCATCCACGCCGAGATCGATCAGGCGGCGCATTTCGGCTTCGTCGTCGATGGTCCAGACATGGACCTGCAGGCCTGCTTCATGGGCCCTGTCGACCAGCGCCCGGTCCACCAGCCTGATGCCGTATTGCTCGACAGGAATCTGGGCACACCCCTCGACGAAGCTCCCGAGAAGTCCTCTCGCGGGTCCCATCCAGCTTGAGAAACGAAGCCGCATGGTCGAAAGCGGCCCCATCCCGGTGCAGAGCTTTGGCCCTAGCGCGTCCCGAATGCCCGCGATGCGGCGCCCGGAAAACGCGGTCACACACACCCGGTCGATTGCCTGCGCATCCTTGATAAGCCGGATGAGCGGCAGTGCCGCATTGTCGCGCTTCGGGTCTATGTTGACCCGGACATCCGGCCAGGCTGCCAGCAGGTCCGCCATCAGCGGAATGGGCTCCGTTCCGGCAATGCGCGCCTTGCGCACATCCGCATAATCCATCTCTGCGATGCAGCCGGTGCTGTCGGTCACACGGTCGAGCAGGTCGTCGTGAAAAGCAAGCAGCACGCCGTCGCGCGTCGCATGCACATCCGTCTCGATATAGCGGTAGCCGAGATCGACGGCCCCCTGGAAGGCCGGCATGGTGTTTTCGGACCAGGCCCCCGCACCGCCGCGATGGGCGAAGGCGAGAAGCCCGTCATGCTCGAGATAGGGAAATTTCGCCGGGCGCATCCGCCTCGCCTGCCGCGTTGTTTTTCTAGTTCTTGAGCGCGCTCGTATTCACGCTTCCGTCGCGATCATACACATCGTCGCGAAAGTTCACGACCCCGTCCGCTTCCGCCCAGGCTGTCAGGTAGACGAGATAGATCGGCACCGGCGTGCCGAGCGACACGTTACGGTAATGGCCCGAAGCAACCGCCGCATCCACCCGCGTCGCGTCCCAGTCCGGCTTGTCCGCCGTCATGAGCCAGGACACGAGCCCGCGCACATTGCGCACCCGCACGCATCCGGAGCTGAAATTACGCTCCTGCCGCCCAAACAGGGTCTTCGTCGGCGTGTCGTGCAGGAAGATCGCATCGCTGTTCGGAAAGTTGATCTTGAGAGATCCGAGGGAATTCCACGGCCCCGGATCCTGCCGGAGATAATAGGCTTCGTTCACGCGCGGATTGGACCAGTCGATATTCGCCGGATCGAGCTCTCGGATATTCTGGTCCCAGCCCTGCAGCACGCGAATGCCCTGGCGCCGCAAATAGTCGGGATTGTTTCTGATCTTCGGCAGCATGTCCGCCATCGCGATCGACTTCGGGACGTACCAATAGGGATTGAAGGTGATCGACGTTACCTGGCTCGTGATCTCCGGCGTCTGCCGCGATTGCTTGCCGACGATGACGCGCTCGCTGAATTCGACGACGCCGTCGTTCACCGCCTCCACTTCCTGCCCTGCGATATTCACGAAGACATGACGCCGCTCCAGCTTGGGCATCAGCACCGAAATACGGCGGAGGTTCGTTTCGAGCTGCCGGATACGCGTCTGCACCGGCACGTTCATCGCCGCGATCGTGCGCCGCCCGACGATACCGTCCGGCTCCAGTCCATTCCGCTTCTGATATCGGGCCACCGCCTCTTCCACGGAATCGTCGTAGAAAACGGGGTCGCCCGGCAGGGCCGCCAGGTCGCCCGTCGCAATCAAGCGCTCGCGCACCTGCGCGACGAGCCGTGTTCCTGGATCAGAGATGCCCGGCGTGCCGGCATCAGACACATAGACCACGCGCTCGCCGATTTCAAGTCGCGCGATGATGTCGTCTGCTTTTTTCAGTTCGGTTGTGGCATCGAGCCGCTGAAGCGGTTTCTGTATTTCATAGCGCGCGAGCAGTTTTGA
>JAGUWA010000416.1 GCA_020062605.1 Parvibaculum sp.
GTCACGCCGTCGGGCACGGTCTCGGCGCGCCGCGTTGTGGTCGCAACCAACGGCTTCACGCAAGAGCGCCTTCACCCGGACCTCTCGCCGCGCCTCATCCCCGTCATGTCGAACATCGTGGTGACGCGCCCGCTGACGGAGGCCGAACTCGCCGCGCAGAACTGGCAGACGGAAATCCCCTGCGCCAACACGCGCAATCTCCTCTTCTACTATCGCCTCCTGCCGGATCGCCGTTTCCTTTTCGGCGCGCGCGGCGACCTGACCGGCAAACCGGCGGACGCCCTGCGCATGAGGGCTTTCATGGAGCGCCGCCTCCGCGAGGTCTTCCCCGGCTGGGCCCATGTGCCGGTCACGCATAACTGGCGCGGCCTCGTCTGCATGGCGCTGCGCCGCACCCCTTCGATCGGCGAGCTGGAGGGCGATCCCGGCGTTTTCTTCGCCCTCGCCTGGCATGGAAACGGCGTTGCCGCCGCCCCCTGGGCAGGCCGCCTCCTCGCCCGCCTCATCGGCGGAACGGCCGGAAACGCAGACATTCCTGCGGTTTTCAGGGGGGCACCCGTCCGCATCCCGTTCCCCTCGCTGCGGCGCTGGTATCTCAGGGGGGCTCTCGGCTATTATCATCTTACTGACCTCTGAGCGTTTTCAGCAGAAGTGCCGCCTTCACTTGAAGGCGGCGCTTCTGCGGTTCGAAAACGCGACCAAACAATAACTTGGAGTCGTTCATCGTTTCCGAGAAACTATGAACGACTCTAGCGCGACCGGCCGGGCCAATCCGGCGTCCGGCGCGCCGAAAAAGGGTGCGGATCCGGGCGCGGCGGAGCGTTTCTGCTGCGGGAACGGGGCGCAACAAGTGTGACATTATGAGCGATCGTGAAAGGCCGGGCCCCGCGGGCTGGGCGACCTTGGGCGAATTCAATGCCTTCCTCGCCGAACATGGCGATATCGATTACCTCGACGCCGTTTTCGTGGATATGTGCGGCACCGTGCGCGGCAAGCGCTTTCCTTCCGAAGAAGCCGACAAGGTTTTCACCTCCGGCGTGCAGATGCCGCAGTCGATCTATTTCTTCGACGTGACGGGCGTGAACGAGGACATCCTCGGCATGGGGTTCTCGGATGGCGACCCGGATGCGCAGGCGCACCCCGTCGCCGGCTCCATCGTGCCCGTTCCCTGGGCGTCGATGAAGCAGGCCCAGGTCCTCATGACCATGGTCGATGGCGATGGTGCTCCGCTCATGCTGGAACCGCGCAACGTGCTTGCCCGTGTTGTGAAGAAGCTCGACGAGATCGGGCTCAAGGCAACCGTTGCCTGCGAGTTCGAGTTCTATCTTCTCGACAAGGACATGGATCGCAAGGGCCGTCCGCAGGCACCCATCAATCCGGCGACGGGCCTGCGCGAAACGGCGAACGAAGTCTATGGCATCACGGAGCTGGACGGCTTCATGAGCCTCCTGAAGGACATCGACGAGGCTGCCGCCGCGCAGGGCGTGCCCGCGTCGGGCGCCACCGCCGAGTTCGCGCCCGGCCAGTACGAAATCAACCTGAAGCATGAAGACGACGTTGTCCGCGCGGGCGATCACGCCATCATGCTGCGTCATCTGATCGGCACCATCGCCCGCAAGCACAACTTCCTTGCGAGCTTCATGGCGAAGCCATTCGTCGGCCAGACGGGCAACGGCATGCACGTTCACTGCTCGGTGATGGACGAGAAGGGCAACAACATCTTCGACGACGGCACGGATGAGGGTTCGCCCAAGCTGCGCCACGCGATCGGCGGCCTTCAGGCGACGCTTGGCGACGCCATGGCCTTCTTCGCGCCGAACCTCAATTCCTATCGCCGCTTCGGCCCCAATCTCTTCGTGCCGGTGAACCGCACCTGGGGCTACAACAACCGCTCGGTCGCCTTCCGCGTACCGAACGGATCGCCGGATTCGCGCCGCATCGAGCATCGCGTCTCGGGTGCCGACGCCAATCCCTACCTTGTGCTTGCCGCGATCCTTGCCGGCATCCACCACGGCATCGTCAACGAGATCGATCCCGGCGACCCCGCGGAGGGCAATGCCTGCGAGGTGATGGATGAGGGCATCCCCTTCTATCTCCCGAGCGCATTGAAGCGCCTGCGCAACTCAGACGTCATGCGCGAATATCTCACCGACCGCTACGTCGACGTCTACGCCGAAACCAAGATGCTCGAATTCGACAAGTTCCAGCGCGCGATCTCGCCGCTCGAATACGACTGGTATCTCTGAGACCCGGCTCTCACGGACTAAACCAAATACGTCATGGCCCGGCTTGACCGGGCCATCCACGTCTTTCTTCAGCTTTGGCTATGCTGTGATTATCGAAATTTCACGAGGCATCGAAGAGCCCCGGCTCAAGCCACAGGCAGCGTGAAACTTACCGTCGTGCCGACGCCTTCGGTGCTCTCGATGGTCAGCGTGCCACCGTGAAGTTCCACGAGCGAGCGGGAAAGGGCGAGGCCGAGCCCCGTGCCCTTGTGCTTCTTCGAGTGCTGGCTTTCCACCTGCTCGAAGGGGCGGCCGATCTTCGGCAGCGCGCTGGCGGGAATGCCGATGCCGGTATCCTCGACGGCGATGGTGACGAAGCCATCCTTCATTTCGCCCTTGAGATGGATCGAGCCGCCCGCGGGCGTGAACTTTACCGCATTCGAAAGCAGGTTCAGCAGCACCTGCTTCACCGCGCGCTTGTCGGCGTTCACGGCCGGCAGCTGTGGCAGTTCGTTCTCGATCGTGACCTTCGCGAGGTCCGCGCGGCCGGAAACGAGCCGGAGCGACTCTTCCGTCACCTCCGCCAGGTCTAGCGGCTGCGCCTCCAGCGTCATGCGCCCCGCCTCGATCTTCGACATATCCAGAATGTCGTTGATGAGTTCGAGGAGATGAGTGCCGCTCGCATGGATGTCGGTCGCATATTCCTTGTATTTCGGCGAGCCGAGTTCGCCGAAAAGGCCGGAACCCATAATTTCCGAAAAGCCGATGATGGCGTTCAGGGGTGTGCGGAGTTCGTGGCTCATATTGGCGAGGAATTCCGACTTCGAGCGGTTCGCCGCCTCCGCGCGCGTCTTTTCCGACGCGTATTTCTCCGCGAGGTCGACAAGCTGCCGCGCCTGCTCCTGAAGCTTGCGCCGCGAGGCTTCCAGGTCGCGCACCGTCTTTTCGAGCGCGAGCTTGTTGTCGGTCAGCGCCGCTTCCTGTTCCTTGATCGCCGTGATGTCCGTGCCGACATTCACATGTCCGCCCGTCTTCGTGCGCCGTTCGCTGATCTGCAGCCAGCGCCCTGTCGGCAGGCGGATTTCGCTGAACGCTGTTTCCGCTTCCGCGCTTTCCGCCACCGGCCAGGCATCGCCCACGCCCGCGCGCGCCATCACGTCCTCGCGCGTCATGCCGGGCGCCATCGCTTCTTCGGAAAGGTTCAGGAACTCGCCGAGCTTGCTGTTCGCCGTAACGAGTCTTCCTTCCGCGTCCCAGAGAACGAAGGCCTCGCCCACGCTTTCGATCGCGTCGCGCAGCCGTTCGTTCGCTTCCGACACGCGTTCTTCCGCGATCTTCTGTTCGGTAATGTCGATGGTGATGCCGACGAGCCGGTCGCCAGCCGCGCGATTGCCGCTCCAGACCTGCCCCTTGGCATGCATCCATACCCAGCTTCCATCCGCGTGGCGCAGCCGGAACGTCGTGTCATAGGAGCGCGAGGGGCGCGTGACTGCCTGCGCGATCTCGTCGATCGCGTCCATGTCGTCGGGATGGGTGAACGCCTTGATCTCGTTCGGCGAGAGCCGCTTCGAAGGCTGCTTCAGGCCCACCATGTCGAACATGGCCGACGACCAGTAGACGCGGTTCTCGCTGATATCCCAGTCCCAGATGCCGCAGCGCGCGCCTGCGAAGGCCATGTCGAAGCGGTGCTGATTTTCGACGAGTGCCGCCTCCGCCTCGAGCTTGCTCTCGCGAAGCCGCACCAGCATGTAGGCGAGAACGAGGTACCCGCCCGAAAGAAGCGAGGAGAAGATGAGCGCGCGCGACATGCCGTCCTGTGCATAAAGCGCGACATTGAGCGTGGCGAGCGCCACGCCGGA
>JAGUWA010000353.1 GCA_020062605.1 Parvibaculum sp.
AACGGGCGGGTTTGCGGGCGAGGCGGGGCGGCAGAGCCTTCTTCTTCTCGGCGCAGTGGCGCTGGCAAGCTTCGTTCTCGGGCCGCTCGGCGGCGCGGCGGCGCTTCGCGCCAATCTCAGATAAGGGTCCCTGTGTGAACCGGATTGCACCCGAAAGCCGTGGCAAAATGCCCTCGGCTGCGGCTTGCCCTCATCGCGAGGCTTACGCTAAATGGCGGGCATGAACATGACTTCCGCCGCGCAGCGGTTCCATGCCTATGCCAATCCGGCACGCTTCATGGCGCTGTCGGCGCGGCTTCTCATGCCGCTGGCGGCGCTGACGGCGCTTCTCGTCGGCGCGGGGCTCTGGTTCGCGCTCGCCGCCTCGCCGCCCGATTATCAGCAGGGCGAGACGGTGCGCATCATGTATGTGCATGTGCCGTCGGCCTGGCTTGCCATGATGGGCTATGGGGTGATGGCGGTCGCGTCCGCAGTCGCGCTCATCTTCCGCCATCCGCTGGCCGATGTCTGTGCGAAGTCGGCCGCGCCCATCGGCGCCGCCTTCACCTTCCTTGCGCTCCTCACGGGCTCGCTCTGGGGGGCGCCGATGTGGGGCACGTGGTGGGAATGGGGCGATGCGCGCCTCGTCTCGATGCTGGTGCTCTTCTTTCTCTATCTCGGCTACATGGCGCTCTGGGCGACCATCGAGGAACCCGTTCGTGCCGCGCGGGCAGCGGCGGTTCTCGCGCTTGTCGGATCGATCAACCTGCCGGTCATCCGCTATTCGGTGGTCTGGTGGAACACGCTGCACCAGCCGGCCTCCGTCTTCCGCATGGACGGGCCGACCATCGCGCCGTCCATGCTGCTGCCGCTCGGGCTGATGGGCGTCGGCTTTACCGCTCTCTTCGTCACGCTGCTGCTGGTGCGCATGCGTGCGGAGATCCTGCGCCGCCGTGTGCGCAATCTGCGTCTCGCCCAGGCGGGTGCGGCGAGCGAGGCGTGAGCATGGCCGAATTTTTCCATATGGGCGGATATGCCTTCTTCGTCTGGTCGGCTTATGGCGCGGCGCTTCTCGTCGCGGTGGCGCTCATCTGGCAAAGCATCGCGGATTACCGGACGCAGGCACGGCTCGTCGAAACGCTGGAGAAGGCGGCCGGGGGACGCGTGCGCCGCGCGGCGCATCGCCAGAGCGGAGAGGCACCCTCGTGACTTTCAACTTCCGGATCGCGGCGCTCATTCCCGTGGCGATCTTCCTGATCCTCGCGGGGCTCTTCTTCGCGGCCATTTATCGCGGCGACCCGTCGCGCGTGCCTTCCGCGCTGATCGGGCGCTATGTGCCCGAGTTCGAGTTGCCGCCGGTCGAGGGACTGGACAGGCCGGGGCTTTCCTCTGCCGATTTCGGCAAGGGCGAGGCCGTCATCGTCAATGTGTGGGCATCCTGGTGCGTGCCCTGCCGGGACGAGATGCCGCTTCTGGTCGAGTTCGCGCGCGTTTCGCAAGCACCGCTCTTCGGCCTCAACTACAAGGACGATCCGGCGGCGGCGCGGCGCTTCCTCGCGGAACTCGGCAATCCCTTCACCCGCATCGGCAAGGATGCGACGGGGCGCGCCGCCATAGACTGGGGCGTCTATGGCGTGCCTGAAACCTATATTGTGGATGGAAACGGGCGCATCGCCCTCAAGCATGTCGGGCCGCTGACGCCCGAGGCGATCGCAGATGAAATCCTGCCCGCATTGAAGGAGGCGCGCCTTTCCAAAGGGGGATAGGCGCGGCCTCCGGCTTGGGCGTCAGGCCTTCTTGCGGCTTGCGGCAGGCTTCTTCGCGGCCGTCTTGCGTGCCGGCTTCTTCTTGGCGGGCGCGCGCTTCGCCGTCTTCGGAGCCTCTTCCTCGACCTTCATGCTTTCGATCGCGGAATTGAGCTGGCCGAGGCCCTTCAGGAGATCGCCCTGCAGCGTCCTGGGCAGCACGTCGAGCAGCGCCTTCTCGGCGGCGATGGCCTTGGGCATCGCACCCTTGAGCGCG
>JAGUWA010000307.1 GCA_020062605.1 Parvibaculum sp.
ACGCAGCCCGAGAAGGCTGGCAAGCGGCCCCGGCGCGAGATTGTCCGGAATGCGATGCGAGGCCGTGCGGCTGCCGGCACGCGGCCCGGCAAGGACCGTCCCCTCGAAGCGCACGAGTTCGGCGGCAAGCCGCTCTGGTACATGCGGCATGGAGGGCAAGAGCACGAGGGCGTATCCGGAAAGTGCCGCATCCGGCCCGACAATGTCGATATCGAGACCGAGCCGCCTGAGCGCCCGGTACATGGCGAAGGCCTGCTCGATATAGGAGAAGTTGCGGCCCTGCGGCTGCACCCGCAGAAACCACGAGGCCTCGTAGGAAAAGACGAGTGCGGCCTTCGCGCGGACCGGCGCGCCAAGCGGCCCGAGCGCGGCGAGATCGGCCGAGAGCTGCTTCACCTCGCGATACGCGCGGTCGGGCGAGCCGTCCGGCAGGTTAAGCCCGGCATGGAACTGCTCCTGAGCGAAAGGCGCTTGCCGCCATCGGAAGTAGGACATGGTCTCGGCGCCATGCGCGAAACCTTCGAGACCCCAGAGGCGGACGAGACCCGGTAGCGCATCGAGATTGTAGTCCGCCCAGTTCACCGGGCCCGGCTGCTGCTCCATGACCCAGAAGCGCCCGCGCCCCGCCCCGCGATAAAGATCGTGATGGAATGCCTGAAGATCGGGATCGCCCGTGCGGGCGAACGCGGCCTTGTGTTCGGGCGAAGCCGGAAAGACATCGAGACTGCCGAGCGGATAGGAATCCCACGTCGCGATGTCGAGATTCTTCATCGTCTCGTAGTGATCGAAATCGAGGAAGAAGGTCATGAAGTTGTGGAGGATGTCGCGGCCCGGCGACAGCGCGCGAAGGATATCGGTCTGCACGCGGTTGAAGGCAGCGACCTGATCCGACGAGTAACGGTGGAAATCCGCACGGTGTGCGGGATTGGTCTCCGTGACCGCCCCGGCCGGCAGGTCGATCTCGTCGAAGTCGCGATACTCCATGCTCCAGAAGACATTGCCCCACGCCTCGTTCAAGGCGGCGATGGTGCCGTAGCGGTCCTTCAGCCAGTGACGGAAGCCGAGCTTCGCCTCATCCGACCAGGAAAGAACCGTGTTGTGGCAGCCATATTCATTGTCGGTCTGCCAGGCGATGATGGCGGGATGGGTTCCGAAACGCTCGGCAAGCGCGCGCACGATCCGCGCACATTCGCGCCTGTAGCCGGCATGCGAGAAGCAATAATGGCGGCGCGACGCGAACCCGCGCGTGCGCCCGTCCCGGCCGACAGGCAGCATGTCGGGCATGGCATCGACGAGCCATTTGGGTGGCGTCGCGGTCGGCGTGCCGAGAATGACCTGAAGCCCCTCCGCGTGCAGCACGTCGAGCGCGCGGGCGAGCCAGTCGAAATCATATTCGCCGGGCGAGGGCTCGAGCCGCGACCAGGCGAACTCGCCGATCCGGACGCGCGAGATGCCTGCCTCGCGCATGCGCCGCGCATCTTCCGGCCAGACCGCCTCCGGCCAGTGCTCGGGATAGTAGCAGACACCGATCGAGACGTCGGTCGTCTTCGGACTGGCTTGCGGCATGGAGCCTCCCTTCTCTTGTGCATCAAATTTGCCGGAAACCGCCCCGCTTGCAAGCGCGCCCGCCCCGACCGATGCTCACCCGCAAAAGAGGGAGCACGGGCATGACGAAAGTCTGCATGATCGGGGCGGGCAGCACCGTCTTCATGAAAAATCTGGTGGGCGACATCCTGCTGAACGGGATTTTCGCGGATTGCGAAATCGCGCTCCAGGACATCGACGAGGCGCGGCTGAAGACCTCCGCCGTGGTGGCGGGGAAAATCGCCGATGCGCTGTCCGTTTCCCCGACGATCGTCGCGACGACCGACCGGCGCGAGGCGCTTGCCGGCGCCGACTTCGTCATCGTCATGATCCAGGTCGCGGGCTACAAGCCCGGCACCGTCACCGACTTCGAAATCCCGAAGAAATACGGCCTCCGCCAGACGATCGCCGATACGCTCGGCGTCGGCGGCATCATGCGGGGCCTGCGCACCGTGCCGGTGCTGCTCGACATCGCAAGGGACATGCGCGAGGTCTGCCCCAACGCGCTGATGCTGCAATATGTAAACCCCATGGCGATCAATTGCTGGGCGTTGAACGAGCTTGCGCCCGACATCCGCCATGTCGGCCTTTGCCACTCCGTGCAGGGCACCGCCTTCGAACTTTCGAAGGACCTCGGCGTCGATTACAAGTCGCTGCGCTACCAGTGCGCGGGCATCAACCACATGGCCTTCTACACCAAGTTCGAGCGCGAGCTTCCCGACGGCACGCGCGAGGACCTCTATCCGAAGCTGAAGGAAATTGCCGCGCGCGGCGAGGAACCCGGATGGAACAAGGTGCGTTATGAAATCCTGCGCCGCACGGGTCATTTCGTAACCGAATCGAGCGAACACTTCGCCGAATATGTGCCCTGGTTCATCAAGCGCGACAGGCCGGACCTGATCGAGAAGTTCAACATTCCGCTCGACGAATATATCCGCCGCTGCGAGGAACAGATCGCGGCCTGGGAGGCGCAGGAGCGCGAACTCGTCTCCGCGAACCGGCTGGAGGTGAAATTCTCCGGCGAATATGGCGCAAAGATCATGCGCGCGGTTGCGACCGGCAAGCCCGCCGTCATCAACGGCAATGTGGCGAATAACGGGCTCATCGACAATCTGCCGGCCGGAACCTGCGTGGAGGTGCCTTGCCTAGTCGATGCGAACGGCATCACGCCGACGAGAGTGGGCAAGCTGCCGCCGCACCTGGCCGCGATGATGCAGACCAACATCAATGTGCAGGCGCTGACCGTCGAAGCGATCCGCACGGGCAAGCGCGAACATATCTATCACGCGGCCATGATGGACCCGCACACCGCGGCCGAACTCTCGCTCGACGAAATCTGGTCGCTTGTGGACGACCTGATCGAAGCGCATGACGGATGGCTGCCAGCCTGGCAGTGAACATCGCGTGCCCGAATCCTGTGCCAAATTCCCGACAGCACTATAGAATCCACGGTGATTCTGGGGTGGGTACGAGGCCGGAGACCTTGATGACGTCCAGCGAAAATCAGAGCGAGTTCGCGCTGCCGAAGGAATGGCGGTGGGGACCGCTTGCCGGCTGGACCGCCGCCAGCGTCCTGCTCTTCGCGTCGTGGATGTGGCCCGTCACGCGCGAATGGTGGGACCTTTTCGACATCTGGGTCTTCCGGGTCATGAACGGCACGGTCGGTGCGAGCGACATCTGGGCGACGATCTGGGCGCTGACCGGTGGACGCCGTTTCGACGTCTTCTCAGGCCTGATGATCCTCAGCATTTACCTCTACTATATCGGCTCCGGCGACTTCGCGCGCTTCCGGCACGGCCTCGCCATCGGCCTGACGATCGCGGCGATGTTGCTGGCGATCATCCTGCTCCAGCGTCTCATCGTCTCCTGGCCGCGCCTGTCGCCCTCGCTCGTCCTCGAAGGCTTCAACTCGATCCGGAGCGTCATTCCATGGTCTGTTGCCAAGGAAGGCTCGGATGCGAGTTTTCCGGGCGGCCGCGCCACGGTAACGATGGTGCTCGCCGTCTTCTGGTGGCTCGGCTTCAACTGGCGTTTCGGCCTTGCCGGTGTAACGATCGCCGTCTTCTTCACCTTGCCGCAGCTCGCCGCAGGGGCGCATTGGGGAACGGATGCCGCCATCGGCGGCGGCACAATGACGCTCATCACGATCGCGATCGCGGCGGGGACACCAATCCCCTGGTACATCTATCGCATCGCATTGAAGCCGACGGACTGGGCGCTTTCATTCTGGATACGCTTCACGGATCGCCTCAGCCCGGACGGGCGGGACAACGTGAACCCCACGCGACAGATACTGCGCGGCATGTGCATTGGTGCGGCAGACCTCGTGCCCGGCGTGAGCGGCGGCACGATGGCCCTCATCCTCGGCGTCTACAAGCGATTGATCGGCGCGATCGCCCATATCGACAAGGAGTTCCTGCGGCTCCTGGCCGGGCGGCAGGTGCTGGCGGCGGCGCGGCATGCAGACGCGCTCTTTCTCGGCACCATCGGCATTGGCGTATTGCTGTCGCTCATCATCTTCAGCCGGATCATCCCCCTGTCGATGATGGTGACGAACCTTCCCGAAATCACCTTCGGCTTTTTCTTCGGGCTGATCGCGGCCTCCATTGTCGGCCTGCTGTCGCATGTGCATCTGAAGGGCGTGACCGGCGGCCTGTGGATCGCCTTTGGTGTCCTTCTCGGCCTTCTTGCTGCGATCCTGGTGCCCGTGCGCACGCCCGACGCCAGCTGGTTCATTTTTCTTTGCGGCGTCACAGCGGCAGCGGCAATGCTGGTGCCCGGCATTTCCGGCTCCTTCGTGCTGCTGATCCTCGGCAAATATACCGACGCAATCGAAGCGCTGGGCAAGCTCGACTTCTCCTTCATCGGCCCACTGGCGGCAGGCGTGGTGACCGGCGCATTGCTCTTCTCCCGGGCGATCAGCTGGATGCTCGAGCACTTCTATCGTCAGACGCTGCTGACGGTGATTGGCGTGCTTGGCGGATCGCTGCTCGCGGTATGGCCGTTCAAGGACCGCCACTACGAAGAGGTCGGAGCGAAGATGCTGCTCGTTGCCGCGGACCCGTATGTCCCGCAGCAGCTCGACCCTACGGTCGTCTTCACCATCATCGCCGTCGCGGCGGGCATCTTCCTCTATCGCTTCCTGGACCGGTTGGCGCAGCATGTCGAGGCAGACGAAACGCTCTGACGGAACCCAGGCAATGTTGTCCGTTCAACCGCGGACAAGCCACGCCTGCGGATTTGCCGCCGAAACCCGTTCCCACCATGCCGCCTCGTCGATGTCCGGTGGCAGAAGCGCGACCGCACATCCGCCGAACCCTGCGCCAGTCAACCGCGCGCCCGCCGCGCCTGCAGCAAGCATCGCGTCGACCAGCCGGTCGAG
>JAGUWA010000127.1 GCA_020062605.1 Parvibaculum sp.
GCCGCGTCACGGGTTCGTCGCCGCGGTTCCGGAGCGCGAAAACGCGCCAGGTGCCTGTCTCTTCTCCCTCGCCGCTCCAGAGCACGATGGAGCCGTCGTCGAGTTCGCCCTCGCCCATGTCCGCGGGCGCCACCTCATCTTCCTGCAGTGGCTCGACCGCAACCTCGCCATCGCCATTGGCAGGCGGTTCGATGGTGAGCTTCATGCCGGAGGCAGGGTAGTCGTGAACGAAAGGCGTAAGGTCGACGACCGGATGCACGTCGTCCATCGCGATCGCGTCCAGCGCCTTGGCGGCGGCCGGCGTCAGAGCCAGTCCAATCGCCAGCGCAAGCGCGGCGGGCGCGCGCTTCATGCGCGCCATCATCTGGCCCCCTCGCCGCATCCTTCGATCGCTCCTCTTGAACTCTTACTTGCGCGGGTCGTCGCGCAGAATGGCGAAAACAACATGATCCCGCCAGGCGCCGTTGATCCGCAGATAGCCCCTTGCGATGCCTTCCTCGGTGAAACCGCATTTGCGGAGCACCGCGCGCGAGCGCTCGTTCTCCGGCAGGCAGGCGGCCTGCAACCTGTGCAACTTCAACTCCTCGAACACGAACGGGATGAGCGCCCGCACGGCCTCGGTAACATAACCGCGTCCGGCATGGCGCTCGCCCGCCCAATAACCAAGCATACAACTTTGCTGCACGCCCCGCTGCACGCCGGAAATCGTACAGCCACCGAGCAAAACATGATCTTCCTCACGAAAGATGAAGAAGGGATAGGCGTGATCCTCGCGGACTTCCCGCTGATAGCGGCGGAGCCGGCGGCGGAAGGCTGCCCGCGTCAGGTCGTCGGCCGGCCATATCGGTTCCCAGGGCGTCAGGAAGGCGCGGCTCTTGTCCCGCAGTTCCGCCCAGGCCTCGTGATCGGAGAGTTGCGGGTTCCGCAGATAGACGCTATTGCCGAGGACCATCGGCGTGACGTCTGGTCTCGATATCGAGCGGAGAAATGCCATCGGCGACAGGCCCTCGTCTGCGACGGGCCGCCCCCCGAGGCGCGCGCCCTCCTGCGGAACCGCCGGCGGCGGCTCCTAGTTGGCGAATCTTGCCGCGAGACGGTCGTAGGATTCAAGTCCTCCGCCTGCCCCCTTCAGCGGGCCGATGGCGGAAAGCGCGAGACGCTTGCCGCCGAGGAGCCGGTCGGCGAAGCGGCGCACGGCGGCGGCATCGACCGCGTCAACCTTTTCGACGAGTTCGCCGATCGGCAGCACCCGGCCATGGATCATGTATTGCCGGGCGATCTGTTCGGCGCGCGACGATGAGCTTTCGAGGCCCATCATCAGCCCCGCCTTGATCTGCGCGCGGGCGCGGGCCACTTCCGCCTCGCTCACATCGATGCCGATGCGGCCGAGTTCGCCCGACAGCACGGGCATCAGCTCCGCCACATGCTCCGGCGCCGTGCCCGCATAGACCCCGAAGACGCCCGTATCGGCGAAGGACCAGGAGAAGGCGAAGACCGAGTAGCACAGGCCGCGCTTCTCGCGCACCTCCTGGAACAGGCGCGACGACATGCCCCCGCCAAGCACGCCGGAAAAGACCTGCGCCGTATAATAATCCGGATCGGAGTAGGTCGGCCCCTCGAAGGCCAGCGCCAGATGCGTTTGTTCGAGATCGCGCTCCTTGCGGATTTCGCCGCCCTCGAAGGCCGCTCTCGCCGCGCCGTTGCTCTTGTGCTGCCGCAGCGCCGTGAAGCGCTCGCTCGCAAGCCGCACCAGTTCCTCGTGATCGACACCGCCTGCCGCCGCGAGCACCATGCCGGGCGCGAGATAACGCTCGCCCATATAGCCGTGCAGGTCGTCGCGGCCGAAGCCCGACACCGTGTCCACCGTGCCGAGGATCGAGCGGCCGAGCGGCTGGCCGGGAAAGGCCGCCTCCAGCAGATCGTCGAAGACCACATCGTCCGGCGTGTCATGCGCCTGGCCGATTTCGGAAATGATGACGCCGCGCTCGCGCTCCACCTCTTGCGGGTCGAAAACCGAGTTCTGCAGGATGTCGGCGAGGATATCGACGGCCAGCGGCAGGTCCTCGCGCAGGACCCGCGCATAATAGGCCGTCGCCTCATGCGTCGTATGGGCGTTCAGGTGCCCGCCCACCGTCTCGATTTCCTCGGCGATGGCGAGCGCCGAGCGGCGCTCCGTTCCCTTGAAGGCCATGTGCTCCAGCATGTGCGACACGCCATGCTCGCGCGCGGATTCGTGGCGCGCGCCGGTGTTCACCCA
>JAGUWA010000155.1 GCA_020062605.1 Parvibaculum sp.
GCGCGGTTTGCGGTCGCCGTCTTCAGGGCGGCTTCGGCGGTGCGGAACTGGGCGCGGCGCTGATCGAGCTGCTCGGTCGGAATATGACCGCTCTTGCTCAGCCGTTCCGCCCGGCTGAGTTCGCGGCGGGCAAGGTCGAGTTCGGCCTCGCGTTGCGCGATCCCGGCTTCGGCCTGTGCTTTTTGTTCTTCGGCCCGGCGGACATCCGCCGTCGCGGCGGCGATCTCCGCCTTCATCTGCGCATCGTCCATCCAGGCGAGGATCTGCCCCGCCGTCACGAAGTCTCCCTCGTCGACGCGCACCTCCTCGATCCTGCCTGCGTATTTGGTGGCGACGTCGACCTGCTCGGCCTCGATGCGACCGTTCGACGCGGCAATGCCCTCCGGCAATTCCGGCGCAAGGATGACGAGCCGGTAGTAAAGGCCGAGCGCGGCGAGAGCGGCAACGGCGGCGATGAACGCTGTCCGGCCGGCGGCCAGTCGCTCGAATATGGGCGGCATGGATCATCCCCTGTTGCGGCGACTCTTATAGCCTTGTTCGCGGCGCCCTTTCATGAGGCAAGTCAACGCATCCTCCGGGAAGGTGCCGGAACAGCGAATGCGGAGCACCGCGCCGTATTAACCAAAAGTAACGGTACGCCGGACGAGCCGCGCGGACAGGCACTATGCACAGGATAGATGCAGATTCGATGTTTTGCCCGCCATGACTGAGTTTGTTCATTCATTTTCCGGACAATTGGGCTGTGCCAAAGCGACATGTCATGATAATTGAGTGCCCGCCCGAGAGGGTGGCCAGATTGCGATTTTTACGAAAAGGCGTTATCCCCGCCCCGCCGGAGAGAACCGGTTGAGGCGGTCGCGGTGACGTTGAGTTGATCGCGGTCTGTCTGAAACAAGAATAACGGCGAAAGGGCGCAAGCCCCGGGGTCGCCGGCGCAGTCGGAAACGAGACGAAAAGTCCGCTCCGGCAGCGCAACATCGAACGACAGTAACGACAAGAGAGCTGAAAGCTCCGGTGTCACAAGCAAGCCTTCGAAGCACTCCCGTGCAAAAGAGTGCATTCCCAAGGGGAGGTTATTTTGCAGCGTATTGAAAATCTCGTGTTCGGCCTGCGTGCCGTCATCCTGTTGGCGCTTCTCGCCTTCACGGTGATCATGGGCGTGTTCGCATCCCAGCTGAAAATGGATGCAGGCTTCACGAAGATGCTCCCGATCGGCCACCCCTATATCGAAACCTTCTTCGAGTATTCCGAAGGTTTCGGCGGCGGTAACCGCATTCTCGTCGTCATCGAGAACAAAAAAGGCGACATCTTCCAGAAAGACTTCCTCTACACGCTGAACGACGCGACCCAGGACCTCTTCTACATCCCGGGCGTGGCGCGCCACACGGTGACTTCGCTGTGGACGCCCAACACGCGCTTCATCGCGGTGACCGAGGAAGGCCTCGAAGCGGGCGACGTCATCCCCGCGAACTTCGCGGGCGAGCCCGAAGACATCGACACGGTGATGCAGAATACGCTGCGCGCCGACCTTGTCGGCCGTCTCGTGTCGGTCGATTTCCGTTCGGCAATGATCCGCGCCGAACTGCTCGACTTCAATCCGGAGACGCAGCAGCGCCTCGACTATTTCGAAGTCGCGGCCAAGCTCGAAACCACGCTGCGCGACAAATACGTCTCCGAAGACACCGATGTGAAGATCGTCGGCTTCGCGAAACTGGTCGGCGACATCGCCGACGGCGCCTCTTCGGTGGTGTATTTCTTCTCGATCGCCTTCTGCCTCACGGCCTTCATGCTCTGGCTCTATTGCCGCTCCTGGGTGCTGACGGTGGTGACGGTCGGCGCCTCGCTCAGCTCGGTGGTCTGGCAGTTCGGTCTTCTGAGCATTCTCGGCTTCGGCCTCGATCCGCTCGGCGTGCTGGTGCCGTTCCTCGTCTTCGCCATCGGCGTCAGCCATGGCGTGCAGCAGATCAACATGGTCGGCGCGGAAATGGCCGCCGGCCTCGACAAGAACAAGGCCGCGCGTGCGACCTTCACCTTCCTGCTCCGTCCGGGCCTGATCGCCCTTCTGACGACGCTGGCGGGCTTCGCGACGCTCTATATCATTCCGATCGGCATGATCCAGGAGCTCGCGATCACGGCCTCGATCGGTATCGGCTTCAAGATCATCTCGAACCTGATCATGCTGCCGCTGCTGGTGTCCTATGTGGCGCCGCCGGAAGAAGAGTATGGCGCGAAGGTCCGCAAGGCGATGGACACGCGCGCCAAGCTCTGGCCGGCGCTTTCGAAGATTGCGACACCGCCGATCGCGTTCCCCTTCGTCATCGTCTGCCTCATTGTCGGCGGTATCGGTTTCTACGAGGCGCGCAACAAGCAGATAGGCGACGTGCATGCCGGCGCGGGCGAACTCTGGCCCGACTCCCGCTACAACCAGGACAGCCGCTACATCGCCGAGAAATTCAGCCTCGGCCTGAACGTGCTCACGGTGATCGTCGAGTCGGACAGCGTGGTCTGCGTCGACTACGACAAGATGCACTATCTCGAGAAGTTCAGCTGGCACATGCGCAATGTCGACGGCGTGCAGTCGGTCATCAGCCTTCCGGTGCTCGCGCGCAAGATCAACAGCATGTGGCAGGAAGGCAATCCGAAGTGGCAGAACCTGCCGCGCAACCCGGCGGCCCTCGCCCAGGCAACGGCAAGCATCAGCAGTTCGTCGGGTATCGTGAATCCGGATTGCTCCACGGCCGCGGTCGCCATCTTCATCCAGGACACGAAGGCCGGGACGGTGAAGCATGTCGTCGCGGAACTCGAATCCTACATCGCCCAGAACGAATATCCGGGCATCAACCTGCGCATCGGTACGGGCAACGTGCCGATCGTGGCGGCGACGAACGAGATCGTGCACAAGTCCGAGCTGCCGATGCTGCTCTACGTGTATGCGCTCGTGATGACGCTCGTCATCCTGACCTATCGCGAATGGCGCGGTGCGCTGTGCGTCGTGCTGCCGCTGATCCTGTCGACCATCATCGGCGACTGGTTCCTCACCGCCTTCGGCATCGGTCTCAAGATCTCGACCTTGCCCGTGCTTGCCATCGCGGTGGGCATCGGCGTTGACTACGGCATCTACGAGTACAACCGGATGCAGCGCTACATGCGCATGGGCAAGACGCCGCACGAGGCCTATCTGCAGGCGCTCTACGACGTCGGCTCGGCGACCATGTTCACCGGCGGTACGCTCGCCATCGGTGTCAGCACCTGGGCCTTCTCCGCGCTCAAGTTCCAGGCGGATATGGGCCTGCTGCTCACCTTCATGTTCGTCGTGAACATGGTGGGCGCGGTGACGCTGCTGCCGGCGCTGGTCGCGGTGTTCGAATATATCTGGCCGCTGAAGCGCGAGCCGCTCTCCGAAGAGGAAGCGCGCGCGGTGATGCGCGGCCA
>JAGUWA010000156.1 GCA_020062605.1 Parvibaculum sp.
CCCAGTCGAGCTTTTCGTCCTTTTCCGGCGTCGCGAGATCGGCGCCGAGGTCGAAAAGCTCGTTCTGGATGCGGGCAAGCATGGCGTCGAGTTTCGGCATGGCGCCCGTGTGGAGCCGCACGATGCCGATGGCGGAGTTGGTCTCGTCCACCGTGCCGTAGCTTTCGATGCGGAGTGCGTGTTTGACCACGCGTTCGCCGGTCGCGAGCGCCGTCGTGCCCTTGTCGCCGCTCTTCGTGTAGATCTTGTTGAGGGTGACCATCGGGGCTCCGTCAGTCCTTTCGGGTCAGACCTTCGCGAAAGGCAGCATCCGCTTCACGAGATTATCCTTCAGGACGATCTGGTGATAGAGAACGGCAAGAATGTGAAGGCCGACGAGACCCGCGATGATGAAGCCGGTCACGCCGTGCAGTACATGGCCGATCTCGTTGATCGTGTCGTTCTGCACGATTTTCAGCGGGATCACGCCATAGGCGACCGGCTCGCCCTTTGAGGTCGTCACCATCAGCAGACCGAAGACCGGCTGCAGCGTCACGCAGGCGTAAAGGCCGTGATGCGTCGCCTTCGCGGCAATCTCCTGCCAGCGGGGCATCGGCGTGTAGGCGGGACGGGCGCTTGTGCGCCGCACGGCAAGCCAGATCACCATGAGCACGAGAACCACGAGGCCGGTGCCGAAATGCAGCGTTGCCGTCTCGCGGCTCATCGTGAAGCCGCCGTAAAGCATGATGAGCACGAGCACGGCGGTGGCCCAATGCAGGGTCTTCTGCCGCGTGCCGAAGCTCGAATTGACGGAAGCGGTCTCTTTCATGTGCTGGTCCCTCTCTGGGTGTGCATCGCGCGAGAGTCGCCCGTCGCGCCGTGTAAATCAAGTTGGCGGATCAAGCTGTCGGGGCATCATTACGACGACATGACAGGAGAGGAAGCGCTATTTCCTCCAGGACCGGCGCCATTTGGCGATCGCCTCGCCGATTTCGTGGGGGCTGTCCTCCTGGATGAAGTGGCTGCCCTTCACCGTCACCTCCGTCTGATTCTTCCAGCTCCGGCAGAATTCGCGCTGCGCGCCCGTAAGGATGGCGCCGGGGTCGGCATTGACGAAGAGCTTCGGCAGGTCGTTCGCGGCCATCCAGTCCGCGTAGGACCGAACGATGTCCACCACGTCTTCCGGTTCGCCGCCGAGCGGGATCTGGCGCGGCCAGGTCAGGGTCGGCCGGCGGTCCTCGCCTTCGTCGAGGAAGGGCCGGCGATAGACCGCCATCTCCTCCCCGGTGAGCTTGCGGAGGATCGAGCCCGGCAATATCGCCTCGATGAAGAGGTTCTTGCGGAGGATCATGTCCTCGCCCGCCTCCGATCGAAGCGCTTCGAAGATGCCGCGCGCATCCTCGTTCCACTCGTCCCATTCGAGGGGGCGCACGATCCCTTCCATATAGGCGATGCCCTCCACCGACTGCCGGTTCCGGTTCGCCCAGTCGAAGCCGAGCGCCGAACCCCAGTCATGGATGACGAGCGTCACGTTCTTCGTCGCGCCGACCGTTTCCAGAAAGGCATCGAGAAAGCGGCGGTGTTCGCGAAAGGTGTAGCGCGCCGGTCCCGAAGGCTCGAGTTTGTCGCTGTCGCCCATGCCGATCAGGTCCGGCGCGATGCAGCGGCCCTGGGTCCGCAGATGAGGCATGACGTTCCGCCAGAGATAGGAGGAGGTCGGATTGCCATGCAGGAAGACGATCGGGTCGCCTTCGCCCATCTCGGTGAAGGTCATGCCGCGGCCCGAAATGGTGACGTGGTCCTTCGGCAGTTCGGCGGCTGAAATTTCCTGTCCGGTCATGGGCGGCCTCCTGTCGGCGTCGGCCCCGGTCGAGGGCCTGTGCGCGGGGATATAGAGCAGGTGGCATCATAAGGCCCGCTTCCTCCGCAAGAACAACGAAAACGGGCGCCGCTCGGTTGCGGCGCCCGCTATAAAGCCCGGATTTCCGGGATTTCAGAACTTGTAGGCGTAGCGAATCCCGAGATTCGTCAGCCCGTCATTCTTGTCGCAAAGCGAGGCATTCGACATATGGTCGACACCCAGCATGATCGCGTTGTGGCCGTCGAAGCTGTAACCGAGGGAGAAGCTCTCATGGAAGCCGAGGCGGCAGCCATACTGGCGGCTGCCGGATGAGGGCGCGGTCGTCTCGCCGTCGTGGATTGCGCCGCCAAGAGTGAAATCGGCGAAAATCTCGTCGGTCAGGTAGAAGGTCCAGCCGAGGCCCGCATAAGCGAGGCTCGTGCCGTTGCCGGTATTGATGTTGGCGCCGATCAGCGGGTTCGGCGCGAAAGCCCAGGACAGGAAGTCCGGCGATGCGAAGCGGGCCTCCAGATTGATGTCCGGGTCGCTCGTCTCGTGGCGCTCGCGAAGGAGGTCGCTGTCATGGTCGAGCACGCCGATGCGCAGCTCGGTCAGCATCCCCTCGGCACTGGCGGGCGAGGTAACACAAATAAACGGTGCCGCCGCCAGGGCGGCGAGTGCGAAGCGCTTGAAAAACACGATGGGTCCCCTTGCTCGAATCTTCCCGGACGTTGGCCTCACTCTACAGAGGGTTTCTCAATTTTGCGATAATAGTTCCTTTGGTGAACTCTTGAGTTCAGGTCCGGTTCACATGGTGCTCAAATAAAGTCCGGCCATGATGACCACAATGGCGACGAACTGGAGCCCCACGCGCCAGCGCATCAGCGTTTGCGAACGGCTCGCAGAACCGCCCCGCATCATGTTCCACAGGCCGAGCATCAGGACGATAAGCACCGCCACCATCGCGATGGGGCCGGCCCAGGCGAAAAATTCCGTCATCTGTCAGTTTCCTTCTTCGAGCAGGCGCATTTTCATCAATTGCCGCCTTCGAGCAGGCGGCGGGCGATCACCTGCGCCTGGATTTCCGCCGCGCCCTCGAAAATGTTGAGGATGCGCGCATCGCAGAGCACGCGGCTCACCGGATATTCGAGCGCGAAGCCGTTGCCGCCATGGATCTGCAGCGCATTGTCCGCCGCCGCCCAGGCGACGCGCGCGGCCAGCAGTTTCGCCATGCCCGCCTCGAGGTCGCAGCGCCGGCCGCCATCCTTTTCGCGCGCGGCAAAGTAAGTGAGCTGGCGCGCCACCATGATCTCGACCGCCATCATGACGAGCTTGCCGAAGACGCGCGGGAAACTCATCAGCGGCTTTGAAAACTGGATGCGCTCCTGCGCATAACGAAGTCCCAGTTCGAGCGCCGATTGCGCAACGCCGACCGCGCGCGCCGCCGTCTGGATGCGCGCGCTCTCGAAAGTCTGCATGAGCTGCTTGAAGCCCTGGCCCTCCTCGCCGCCGAGCAGGTTTTCGGCCTTCACCTCGAAATCGTCGAAGCCGATCTCGAATTCCTTCATGCCGCGATAGCCGAGCACCTCGATCTCGCCGCCCGACATGCCTTTCGCCGGAAAGGGATCGTTGTCGTCGCCGCGCGGCTTTTCGGCGAGCAGCATCGAGAGACCCTTGTAGCCGGGCTCGTCATTGGTGCGGCAGAGCAGGGTCATCACGTCCGCGCGGGCCGCATGCGTGATCCACGTCTTGTTGCCGTTCACCTTGTAGACGTCGCCTTCGCGCCGCCCCCGCGTGCGCAGGCTTGCGAGGTCCGAGCCCGTATTCGGTTCCGTGAACACCGCCGTCGGCAGCACTTCGCCGCTTGCGATCTTCGGCAGCCACTTCTGCTTCTGATCGTCGGTGCCGCCGCCGAGAATGAGCTCCGCCGCGATTTCGGACCGCGTGCCGAGCGAGCCGACGCCGATATAGCCGCGCGACAGTTCCTCGGAAACGACGCACATCGACTCCTTGCCGAGGCCGAGCCCGCCGAATTCTTCCGGGATCGTCAGCCCGAAGACGCCGAGTTCCGACATCTGCGCGACGACCTCCATCGGAATGTAGTCGTCCTTCAGGTGCCACTCATGCGCGTGAGGCACGACTTCGGCATCGGCGAATTTGCGCATCTGCTCGCGGATCGCGTCATAGGTTTCCTCGAGCCCCGCGTCGCCGAAGGTCGCCGCCCCCGCATTGGCCGCGATCAGGTCGGCAAGCCGCGCACGGACGGGGACGGTGTTGCCCTCGACCAGCAGCTTTCGAACGGCGTCGTTGAACAGGACCTGCGCTCCCTCGTGCGTGACGCCCAGATCGCGCATGCGCACCGTCTCGCCCTGGCTCATCGGAATGCCGCCCACGATCTGCGAGAGATATTCGCCGAAGGCCGCCTGGACGATCAGCGCCTCGAACTCGCCGAGCCGGCCTTCTCCGTTCATCCGTGCGGCATAGGAGGCAAGCTGGCGCAGCGCCTCCACATAGGTCGCGAGCCAGGCGAGGCCGTGCACCGCGAATTGTTCGCGCTCGATTGCCGCTGCCGAAACCTTGCCGTCCTTCGCGACCTTCGCGAAAACCGAGGCCTTCGCCTTGGCGAAGAGGGCATCCGCCGCTTCCACGGCGCTCGCCGTCAGGGGCAGAAGGTTGTCGAGAAGGGCTTTGCTCTCCGAGGCGTTCGAAGAGTTTGCGGCGGTGGATTGGCTCATGGACGGGACTCGCTCGTGGCAGGCGTGACGAAAAAGGCGCCGGAACCGGATTTCGGATCGGAAATCCGGATGTTCGGCGGGGCCCTTGGGGGAATGGCATGGGCCCTTCAATGTCTATATATCTCGAACCTCCGGCCCCGGCCAGCAGGGGCGCGATTCGATGGATGTTGGCAAGACGGGTCTGACAGGGGCATTTCATGGACAGCGCCAGGACAAGGGTAGCGGCCGACAGCACCAAGGTGGTCGGGCTGGTGATCGGCGCGCTGCTGGTCGCCCTTTCGGTCGTCATGCTGGTGCCGGTGCTGGCCGAAATCGTCGCCCGCAGCAATGACTGGCAGGCTTTTCTCTCGTCTGCCGTCGTGACCGGTTTCGTCGGCGGCGCGCTCATGCTCGCCAACCAGACCGAAGAGCGCGACCTCACCCACCGCGCCACCTTCATCGTCACCACGCTCGGCTGGCTCTCGGTCAGCGCCTTTTCGGCGCTTCCCTTTGCCTTCTCCGAAGTGGACATGAACTACACCGACGCCTTTTTCGAGGCCATGTCCGGTATCACCACCACCGGCTCCACGGTGATGACGGGGCTCGACCGGACGCCGCCCGGCATCCTGCTCTGGCGTTCGCTCATCCAGTGGATCGGCGGCGTCGGCATCATTCTGACGGCGGTGGCCATTCTGCCCTTCCTGCGCGTTGGCGGTATGCAGCTTTTCCGCACCGAGAGTTCGGACCGTTCGGAGAAGGTCCTGCCGCGTCCGGGACAGATCGCGGTCGCCATCGGCGAAGTCTATCTGCTGCTCACGCTGCTCTGCGCGCTCGCCTATATCGTCGGCGGCATGACCGCTTTCGATGCGCTCAATCACGCCATGACCACCGTCTCGACTGGCGGCTATTCCACTCATGATGCGTCGTTCGGCTATTTTGGCGGCAGCTTCGTCCGCTGGGCCTCGATCATCTTCATGATTTCGGGCTCCTTGCCGCTCGTCCTTTATGTCCAGACGTTGCGGGGCGCCGGCGAGACGCTCTGGAACGACCAGCAGGTGAAAGGCTTCATCGCGATGCTGGTAGGCGTCTCGGTGGTGATGGCGCTCTGGCTTGCCGCCCGCGGCGACTACGGCTTCTTCGAGGCGCTGACGCTCACCGCCTTCAACGTCACCTCGATCGTCACCACCACGGGTTTCGCCAGCACGGACTACACGCTCTGGGGGCCCTTCGCGATCATGGCCTTCTTCATCCTCACCTTTCTCGGCGGCTGCACGGGGTCGACCTCGGGCGGCCTCAAGATGTTCCGTCTGCAGATCCTTGCCCTTCTCTTCAAGAGCCAGGTGCGCCAGACGCTCTATCCGCATGTCGCGCAGACCATGCGCTATGCCGACCGCACGGTGAACCGCGAGATCGTTTTCTCCGTCGCGCTCTTCGTTTTCGTCTTCATGGGGTCGATCCTCGCCGCCGCGCTGGCGATCGCCGCTTTCGGCGTCGACTTCACCACCGCGATCTCCTCCTCGGCGCAGGCCTTCGCCAATGTCGGCCCCGGCCTCGGCCCCATCGTCGGCCCCGCCGGCAATTTTGCCTCGCTCCCCGACGGCCCGAAGCTCATCCTCTCCTTCGCCATGCTGCTCGGCCGCCTCGAACTGCTGACCATTCTCGTCATGTTCTCGAAGGACTACTGGGAGCGGTGAGGGGGTGCCGTCCGGGCGCGCGGGGCGCAGCAGCTTTCTCCTTGCCCGATGTGAATACAAAGAATACTTTAAATACAAATAGTCAAAGTGCCGGAGCGCCTCATGCCCACCTCGGTCCGTCTCGACGTCGAACTCGAAAAACGTCTCGATCTTCTCGCGGAGAAGACGGGGCGAACCAAGGCCTATTACCTGCGCGAGATCATTGAGCGCGGCATTGTCGAGATGGAGGACTATTACCTTGCGGCAGACGTGCTGGAGCGCGTTCGCAAGGGACAGGAAAAGACTCACTCGGCGGCCAAGGTGAGAAAAGAACTTGGCCTGGACGATTGAATATTCGGATACCGCCCGCACCCAGCTTCGCAAGATGGACAAGCAGGCAGCACGGCGCCTGCTCGATTATATGGACGAGCGGATCGCGCCCGCTTCCGATCCGCGCTCCTACGGCAAGCCGCTTGCAGGTCCGCTCGGCGGGCTCTGGCGATATCGCGTCGGCGATTGGCGTGTGATCTGCAGTATCGAGGACAGTGTGCTGCGTGTTCTCGTCCTGCGGATCGGCGACAGGAAGGACGTCTATCGCAAGGCAAGGCGCTGAACCACACAAACTGACTGCGCGTCTATTGCCGCTCTTTCTTGTCGTGCCGTCACAAAACTGTGTATGGCGCGCGGGGCCTCCTGCCGCCAAACTGCGGCCCGTCTCGGAATAGGGAGGGTACGGATGAAAGCGCTTGGTCTCCTGCTGCTGCGTTCTGGTTTTTCACTTCTCGTCGCCACTTGGGCGGCGGCGCGGATCATGTCGCCCGAGAGCGGTATTTCGCTCTTCGCCGTCTGGCTTCCGGAAATGCAGCCTGATGCATTCTCCATCCAGCTTCTCGGCGGGCTTGGCGCGCTTCTCGCCCTTCTGGTGCTGACCGGGTTCTTCCGCCTTGCCGCCTATCCGCTGCTTGTCTTCGGTTTTGTCGCCGCCGCCGTTTCGGCATGGCCCTTTCCGGCCGCGCCGCTCGATCTCGTCGCAGACGGCGTGACCCCCTTCCTTCTCCATTCGGTTCTCGTGCTGGCGGCTTTCGCGCCGCTCGCCTTTTATGGCGACGACCGCTTCGCGCTCGACCGTCTCTTCGTGC
>JAGUWA010000328.1 GCA_020062605.1 Parvibaculum sp.
CTTGCAGGGGTCGGCGTCCTGATTTATGCGGGCACCGGCGTCGTGACGATGCTGCTTGGCGAAAATTTCCTGGGCTACAACGTGCTCTCGCACGATCCGAAGCACGGGCAGGAATGGGGCATCATCGTCGTCGAGTTCGGCGTCGGTCTGACCGTTGCATCCGTGATGATGTCGATTTTCATCGCCTTCGCTTGCCACAATCCGCCTATCAAGGACGAGGAATGGTGATGCCTGAAATCATCCTCGACCTCGATTTCGTTCTCGGCCACTACAACTACTGGATGTTCGTCATCCTGATGATGACGGGCCTCTACGTGACGGTGAGCCGCGGAAATCTCATCAAGAAGATCGTCGGGCTGAACCTGTTCCAGACGTCTGTCTTCATGCTCTATATTTCGATGGGCAAGATCGTCGGCGGTACGGCACCCATTCTCACCGGCGACCCGGACACCGTCTATTCGAACCCGCTGCCTCACGTCCTCATCCTCACCGCCATCGTGGTCGGCATCGCCACGACGGCGCTCGCGCTCGCGCTTGTCATCCGCATTCGCGAGACCTACGGCACGGTCGAGGAAGACGACATTCTGAAAATGGAGCATGAGATGGACTTCGGCGTGCGCAAGCCCGATGGAGGCAGCCGCTGATGCTCGACATCGTCAAAGCAAATCTGCCCGCACTGCAGGTGGTGGTGCCGCTCGTCGCAGCGCCCATCTGCGCCATGCTGGGCCGGGGTGGCCGGGCATGGGGATTTGCCACCTTCATATCCTTCCTGACCTTCGCGATCTCCGTTTCCCTTTTTTCCGCTACCTATGCCGGCCAGCCGATCTCCTATGAGATGGGCGGCTGGGCGCCACCGATCGGCATCGAATACCGCATTGACGGCCTGAACGCCTTCGTTCTGATGATCGTTTCAGGTGTCGCCGCCCTCGTGATGCCCTATGCGCGCCGCAGCGTTGCCGTGGAAATTCCCGCCGAGCGGCAGGCCTTTTTCTACACCGCCTTTCTCCTCTGCCTCACGGGCCTGCTCGGCGTGACGATCACGGGAGACGCATTCAACGTCTTCGTCTTCCTCGAAATTTCGTCGCTTTCGACTTACGCGCTGGTTGCTTCCGGCGCGTGGCGCAACAAGCGCGCCCTGACCGCTGCCTACAACTATCTGATCATGGGTACGGTCGGCGCCACCTTCTTCGTCATCGGCATCGGCATGCTCTACATGATAACGGGCACGCTCAACATGGCGGACCTCGCCATGCGGATCGCCGAGCATGGCGACAGCCGGACGCTGCGCATGGGCTTCGTCTTCATATTCGTCGGCATCGGGCTGAAGCTGGCCATGTTCCCGCTGCACCTCTGGTTACCCAATGCCTATAGCTTCGCTCCCTCCGCCGTGACGTCTTTCATCGCGGCGACAGCGACGAAGGTCGCGGTCTACGTTCTCCTCCGCTTCATGTTCACCATCTTCGGCTTCGACTATGCATTCCAGGCGTCGACACTCGAAAACGTGCTTCTTCCCGTCGCCATAGTTGCCATGTTCGCGGCCTCGCTCGTCGCCATCTTCCAGGATGACCTCAAGCGCATGCTCGCTTATTCGAGCATTGCGCAAATCGGCTACATGCTTCTCGGTCTCGCCTTCCTGACGCCTACCGGGCTCGTCGCGACCATCGTGCACCTCTTCAACCACGCTGTAACGAAGGGTGCGCTTTTCATGGTCGCTGGATGTTTCGTCCTGTCCGCTGGCACGAGTTCGATTTCGAGCCTTCGCGGCATCGGGCGGGATATGCCTTGGACGACGGCCGCCTTCGTGGCGGGAGGTCTCAGCTTGATCGGCCTTCCACTGACGGTCGGCTTCATCAGCAAATGGTACCTGGTGCAGGCGTCGCTCGAACTCGGCTGGTGGCCTGTGGCGCTCCTCATCATGGCCTCTTCGCTCCTTGCGGTCATCTATGTCTGGCGCGTCGTCGAAGCGGCTTATCTTCAGCCCGCACCCGAGGGTGTTACCCGTCGCGAAGCACCGCTATCGATGCTCGTTCCGGCATGGATACTGGTCGGCCTTTCGATCTGGTTCGGCATCGATGCGACCCTCACCACGACCGCGGCAAGCCGCGCCGCCGATACGCTTATCGGCTCGTCGCAAATTCTCTGGCAGGAGTAAGTCGCAATGACCGATGCGAACGCCCTCCTCCTCGCCCTCGCGATCCCCGCCATCGCCATGTTCCTGATCGCGGCTTCCGGTAGCCGCCCGAACATCCGCGACGGGATAAGCGTGGCGGCCTCGATCGCCACCTTCGCCGTCGTCCTGCGCCTCCTCGAATCCATCATTGCGGGCGCGCGCCCTTCGGTGACCCTGGTCGAGGTGATGCCCGGCCTCGTAATCAACTTCTCGATCGAACCGCTCGGCATGCTCTTCGCCACGGTCGCTTCGGGGCTGTGGATCGTGACCGCGATCTATTCGATCGGCTATATGCGCGGAGCGCATGAGAAGAAGCAGACGCGCTTCTATATCTGCTTCGCACTGGCCATTGCCGCCGCACTCGCCATCGCCTTTTCCGGCAACCTCTTCACGCTCTTCATCTTCTACGAAGTGCTGACGCTCTCGACTTACCCCCTCGTCGCGCACAAGGAAACGCCGGAGGCCCGCGCCGGCGCGCGCGTCTATCTCGGCATCCTGATGACCACATCGATCCTGTTCCTGCTGGTCGCCGTCATCTGGACATGGAGCCTCACCGGCACGATGGAGTTCCGCGCGGGCGGTATTCTCGAGGGGAACATCGACCCGGTCTTCGTTCCGTTCCTGCTGGCGCTCTTTGCCTTCGGCATCGGCAAGGCGGCACTCATGCCTTTCCATCGCTGGCTGCCAGCCGCCATGGTCGCGCCGACGCCTGTCAGCGCGCTGCTTCATGCCGTTGCCGTGGTGAAGGCCGGTGTCTTCACCATGCTCAAGGTCGGCACTTATATTTTCGGCATCGGCTTCCTCGGCAGGACCGGCGCCTCCGAATGGCTCGTCTGGCTTGCGGCCGCAACGATCCTGATTGCTTCCATCGTTGCTCTCACCAAGGACGACCTGAAAGCCCGGCTCGCCTACTCGACGGTCAGCCAGCTCTCCTACATCACCCTCGGTATGGCCCTGGCAAACCAGATGGGGGTCGTCGGTGGTGCCATGCACATCGTCATGCACGCGATGGGCAAGATCACGCTTTTCATGTGCGCAGGCGCCATCTACGTAGCCGCGCACAAGACCAAGGTGAGCGAGCTCGACGGTCTCGGCCGCAAGATGCCCCTCACCTTCATCGCCTTTGCCATCGCCTCGTTCAGCATCATCGGCCTTCCGCCCTTTGGAGGCGCCTGGAGCAAGTGGTATCTCCTGCTCTCGGCCGCAGATGCCGGACAACTTGTCATCATCGGTGTGCTGATGTTGAGTTCGCTCCTCAACGTCGCCTATCTTCTCTCCATTCCGGCGCGGGCCTTCTTCTCCCCACCGAAAGACCAGATGGCGCATTCGCTTGGCGCCGCGGCTTTGCCCTCGAAAGGGTGGGAGGAAGCGCCTCTCTTCTGCCTCGTTCCGATCTGCCTCACCGCATTGGGCTGCATTGTGCTCTTCTTTGCCGTCGGCGGCATTTACGAATACCTGCTCAGCATCCCGATTTCGCCGGAGACCGCGCCATGACCGATCACCCGAACGGCGAAGGCGCCGGCATGCCGCCGCTTGCGCGCCTTCTCTCATTCATAGACAAGCCGCACAACGTCACCCGTGTGTTCTATCTCCTGTTGGCGGTCTGCATCGCGCTCGGCCTCTCCGATTTCCTCTATCACAAGCATGCCTATTTCGCGGTCGAGGAGTTCCCTGCGATCTACGGCATCTTCGGCTTTATCGCCTACGTCACGGTCATATTTCTCGCCAAGGGGCTGCGCCTCATCATCAAGCGTCCGGAGGACTACTACGAGCCCTTTGCCATAGACACGGAAGACGAGCGCGCCGCCGGAAGCGATCCGGAAGCGACGGGAGGCAAGCCGCATGCCTGAGATCGGAACGCCGGCCCTTGTCTATATGATCGCCGCGCTGGTCGTACCATTCGTGCGCCCGGCAATGCTTCGTCAGCTCCTGTTGCTCGCAGTCCCTGTGCTGGGATTGCTCACATTCTGGCAACTGCCCTACGGGACCTACGGCGCCTTCAACCTGATGAACATGCACATCGGCCTCATGCGGCTTGATGCGCTATCTTATGTTTTCGGCTTGATCTTCTCTCTCGCGGCTTTCCTCGCCCTGCTTTACGCATGGCATGTGCGTGACACCGTTCAACAGGTCGCAACACTGCTCTACGCAGGCGCCGGGCTTGGCGCTGTCTTCGCGGCGGACCTTGTCACGCTCTTCGTCTTCTGGGAAGGCACCGCCCTCGCCTCGGTCTTCCTCATATGGGCGCGCAGGACAGAGGGCGCTTATGCGACCGGCATGCGCTACCTCATCGTGCAGGTCGGCTCGGGCGTCATCCTGCTCGCGGGTATCGTCTTGTTCTATCGGGAGACCGGCTCGATCGCCTTTTCAAGGATGGACCTCGAAAGTCCGGCCACATGGGCGATCTTCCTGGCCTTCGGTATCAAATGTGCGTTCCCGCTCCTTCATAACTGGCTGCAGGACGCCTATCCGGCCGCCACCATAACCGGAACGGTGACGCTCTCCGCCTTCACAACCAAGCTCGCGGTTTACGCGCTCGCCCGTGGTTTTCCCGGCACCGAGCTTCTCATCTATATCGGCGCCACGATGACGCTCTTTCCGGTCTTCTTCGCCGCCGTCGAAAACAACCTGCGTCGCGTGCTCGCCTACAGCCTGAACAATCAGCTCGGCTTCATGGTCGTTGGTGTCGGTATCGGCACGCCGCTCGCTCTGAATGGCACAGTCGCTCACGCCTTCTGCCACATTCTCTACAAGGCGCTGCTGTTCATGAGCGTCGGCGCGGTCATGTACCGCACCGGAACCAGCAAGGCGTCGGAGCTTGGCGGCCTCTACAAGTCCATGCCGCTCACGATGATCTTCTGCGTCGTCGGCGCCATGTCGATCTCCGCCTTTCCGCTCTTTTCGGGCTTCATTTCAAAAAGCCTGATCCTGTCGGCGAGCGCCGACACGGGGCACTATTTCGTCTGGCTCGCGCTTGTTGTCGCTTCGGTCGGCGTGCTCGAACATTCGGGCATCAAAATTCCCTACTTCACCTTTTTTGCGCACGACGCAGGCCATCGCGTGAAGGAAGCGCCGTTCCACATGCTGCTTGCCATGGGCATCACGGCCGCTCTCTGCATCGGTCTCGGTGTCTTCCCGTCGCTTCTCTACGGCATCCTGCCCTACGCGGTGGACTACACGCCCTACACGGTCACGCACGTCGTCACCCAGCTCCAGTTGCTGCTCTTCGCCGGCCTCGCTTTTGCCGTGCTCATCCGCACGGGCCTCTACCCGGCGGAAATCCGTTCGGTGAACCTCGACTTCGACTGGACTTATCGTCGTCTGCTGCCGGCGATCATCGGTGCGTTGCGCCATGTCATAGTCGGCACGTGGCGCTTCGGCGTTCGCATCACCATGGGACGCGTGGACAGGTTTGTCGCGGGCATTTACCGCGCACATGGACCGCAAGGTCCGCTCGCACGCACATGGCCGACAGGGTCCATGGTGCTGTGGATCGCGGTGCTTCTGGGTATGACGCTGGTGCTTGCCTACATATAATATTCGGATGAAGCGCCACCGCGCGCGCCGGAAGCCAAACCAGGAAGGAGACGCCCCATGGAAATGTCAGGCGAATACAGGATTCCGGCCCCGCGCGAGGAGGTCTGGGCTGCGCTCAACGATCCCGAAGTCTTGCGGAAGTCGATCCCCGGCGCAGAATCTGTCGAAAAGACCGCCGACGACGAGTTCGAAGCTGTCGCCAAGGCGAAGGTTGGTCCCGTGAGCGCTCGCTTCAAGGGCAAGGTGAAGCTCTCCGACATCGACCCGCCGAACGGCTACACGATTTCCGGCGAGGGCAATGGCGGCGCGGCGGGCTTCGCGAAGGGCTCGGCAAGAGTCACGCTGACCGAGGCCGACGGCGGCACACTTCTCTCCTATACCGTCAGTGCGCAGGTCGGCGGCAAGCTCGCCCAGATCGGCCAGCGCTTCATTGACTCCACCGCTTCGCGTATGTCGCAGGAATTTTTCGACAATTTCTCGCAGCTCGCGGGCGGCAGCCGTGTCGAACCCGCAGCTTCCGGGACGCCCGAACTCATCGACGAGATGGAACACGGCATCCCCACCAAATCGCCGGACTACGATGCGATTTCGCCGACCGGCGTGCCGCTCGTGCCGGATGAGGAAGCCGGCATGAGTTTTTCGCCCTGGGTCTGGGCGCCCCTTCTGATAATTGCTCTCATTTTGCTGGTTTGGTTCATCGGCATTTGAGGAACCGGCCTGCTGGCGCTTGACGGCGGCAGGCCGACAGTCGAGACTCTTGAAAACGCAGCGGAAGGCCAATTCCGCCCGAGACCCAGCCAATCCAGGGAGGTAGTCGCATGCCCGTTGTGTCCATGACGGTCAACGGCAAGCCCGCAAGCGCCGATGTCGAGGCGCGCACGCTGCTTGTCCAGTTCATCCGCGAACAGCTCGGGCTTACCGGCACTCATGTCGGCTGCGACACCAGCCAATGCGGCGCCTGTGTCGTGCATGTGGATGGCCGCGCCGTGAAATCCTGCACCATGCTCGCCGCGCAGGCGGAAGGCGCGGACATCGTCACCATCGAGGGGTTGGCGAAGGACGGCGAGCTGCACCCCGTGCAGGCCGCCTTCCGTGAGCATCACGGGCTTCAATGCGGTTTCTGCACGCCGGGCATGATCATGACCGCGGTGGACATGATCCGCCGCAAGCCGGACCTCGACGAGGAAACCGTGCGCGATGAGCTCGAAGGCAACATCTGCCGCTGCACCGGCTACCACAACATCGTGAAGGCAATCCTCGCCGCATCCCGGGAGATGCGCTGACGGGGGAACGGGAGGTTTCACGTCCGAAAAAGCACGAGGAGGAAATCCAATGTCGGATGCAGCATCTGGAGAAGGCATAGGCCAACCGGTTCGCCGCAAGGAAGACTTCCGCTTCATCACGGGCAATGGCCACTATACCGACGACATCAACCGCCCACGCCAGACCTGGGCCTGCTTTCTTCGCTCGCCACACGCCCATGCCCGCATCAGGTCGATAGACACCTCGGCGGCAGAGGCCGCGCCCGGCGTCGTTGCCATATTCACCGGCCGTCATGTCGCCGATGACGGGCTGGGCGGTCTCATCTGCGGCTGGACCGTCACGTCGAAGGACGGCACACCAATGAAGGTCGGCCCGCATCCGATCCTCGCTCTCGATACCGTCCGCTATGTCGGCGATCACGTTGCCATGGTCGTTGCGGAAACGCTTGCCGACGCCCGCGCCGCGGCGGAGCTGATCGACGTCGATTACGAAGCACTTCCTGCCACCGTTTCGCTCTCGGCATGCCAGAGCGCCGGCGCGCCCCAGGTTCACCCCGAGGCGCCGCGCAACACCTGCTTTGAATGGGAACTCGGCAACAAGGCGGAAACGGAAGCGGCCTTCGCGAAGGCCGACCGCATCGTGAAGCTCGATCTGAAGAATAACCGGCTGATCCCGAACGCCATGGAGCCCCGTGCCGCGCTCGGCGAATTCGACAAGGGCACTGGAATATACACGCTTCACACGACGAGCCAGAACCCGCATGTGGCGCGCCTCGTTCTCTCCGCTTTTGTCGGCGTCGCGCCGGAACACAAGCTCCGCGTCATCGCGCCCGATGTCGGCGGCGGCTTCGGCTCCAAGATTTTCATTTATGCCGAAGAGACTGCCTGCGTCTGGGCCGCCGCAAAGGTCGGCCGGCCCATCAAATGGACGGCCGACCGCTCGGAAGCTTTCCTGTCGGACGCTCACGGTCGCGATCATCTGAGCCACGCCGAACTGGCCCTCGACAAGGACGGAAAGTTCCTCGGCCTCCGCGTCAAGACCGTCGCCAATCTCGGCGCTTATCTCTCGACATTCTCCGCCTCCGTGCCGACCTACCTTTATGGCACGCTGCTGTCGGGCCAATACGACATCCCGGCGATCTACGTCGAGGTCGACGGCGTCTATACGCATACGGCGCCGGTCGATGCCTATCGCGGCGCGGGCCGTCCCGAAGCGACTTACCTCGTCGAGCGTATCGTGGAGACGGCGGCGCGCGAAACCGGCATCGATCCAGCCGAACTCCGTCGCCGCAACTACATCCGAACTTTCCCGCATCAGACGCCCGTCATCATGAACTATGACACGGGCGACTACGAAGCCTCGCTCGCCGCCGCCATGGAGGCGATCGACTACAAGGGTTTCCCTGCCCGCAAGGCGGAAGCGGCTAAGCGCGGCATGCTGCGCGGTATCGGCTTCTCCTCCTACATCGAGGCATGCGGCCTCGCGCCTTCCGCCGCTGTCGGTTCGCTTGGTGCCGGCGTCGGCCTTTGGGAGAGCGCCGAGGTCCGCGTGAACCCGACCGGCGATGTCGAAGTCCTGACCGGTTCGCACAGCCACGGCCAGGGCCACGAAACGACCTTCGCCCAGCTCGTCGCCTCGCGCCTCGGCATACCGCTTGCCAATGTAGAGATCGTGCATGGCGACACGGACAAGGTGCAGTTCGGCATGGGCACCTATGGCTCACGCTCCGGCGCCGTCGGCATGAGCGCCATTGCGAAGGCCCTCGACAAGATCGAGACCAAGGCGAAGAAGATCGCCGCGCATCTGATGGAAGCCGCAGTCGAGGACATCGTCTTCGAGAACGGCACCTTCACCGTGCAAGGCACCGACAAGTCGCTCGCCTGGGCCGAGCTTTCGCTTGCCGCCTACACGGCGCATGGCTTCCCCTCAAGCGAGATTGAGCCCGGCCTCAAGGAAGGCGCCTTCTACGACCCGACGAACTTCACTTTCCCGGCGGGTTGCCACATCTGCGAAGTCGAAGTCGATCCCGATACCGGCATCGTGAAGATCGCGAAATTCGTTGCCGTCGACGATTTCGGCACCATCATCAACCCGCTGATCGTCGAAGGTCAGGTTCATGGCGGCATCGCGCAGGGCATCGGTCAGGCGCTGCTGGAGCACGGCGTCTACGATGCGGACTCCGGTCAGCTCATCACCGGCTCCTACATGGACTACTGCATGCCACGGGCGGACGACCTCCCGAGCTTCAGCCTCGGCTTCACGACAACCGTCTGCCCGTCCAATCCGCTCGGCATGAAAGGCTGCGGCGAAGCCGGCGCCATCGCTTCGCCTCCCGCCATCATCAATGCCGTAACGGATGCCCTCGGTATCCGCGACATCGAAATGCCCGCAACGCCCGCGCGCGTCTGGACGGCACTCCAGTCCGTCGCCTCGCGCGCAGCCGCCGAATGAGGATTTGAACGGCCCCAAAATCTGAAAGCTATTAGCATATGGATTTGTACTGGCTTATTGTTGTTGCCGCACTGTTCCTTTTCGGGAACTTGGGATGGTCGCTGCATAAGCAAGAAAATGAAGCCGAACATTCCGATTCGGTCGTAGACTCATCCCCGCCTCTCGCGCGGTCTGATTCTGATTACGCACAAAGAATAAAGAGAGGGAAGGGGTGGCTTATCGGCTTCGTTGGATTCGTGATTGGGTGCTTGATTGCTGTAGCTTTTGAAGCTCTTCTCATCGGTATTGCGAATGAGGTTTTCGATGCCAGCTTTAGGCCGCGGGGTTTAGGTTGGGTCATGTTCATTGGCGCCGGTGGCATCGTATGCGCCCGCCTCGCCCACTCAATGATAGAACAAAATCCTGTGACATCGTCTGTGGCAGAGTTTGTTCGCAGAGTTCCAGCTCATAGTACGATATTTCTTGCAAATATTGGCCAAAGCGAGGCTTGGCGCGGCGCAGCCATACTGGCGATCATCACTGCGTCAGTGGTCCTTCTGGCGGTATTCCTGATCTAGAGGCCACTAACTTGAGGAAATAGAACCATGTACCAGTTCAACTACGAGCGCCCGAAGACGTTGGCGGAGGCGCAAGCCCTTCTCGGCAATGCAGACGATCCGAAAATCCTCGCGGGCGGTCAGACGCTCATCCCGACGCTGAAGCAGCGTCTCGCCATGCCGAGCGACGTGATCGACATTGGCGGCATCAGGGAACTCGATTTCATCCGCGCCGAGGGCGACGCCGTGATGATCGGCGCCGCAACCCGCCACGCAACGGTCGCGCAATCCGCGGATGTGAAGAAGAACAATCCGGCACTCGCCGCGCTTGCGGGCGGCATTGGCGATCCTGCCGTTCGCCACATGGGAACGCTGGGCGGTTCCATCGCAAACAACGACCCGGCAGCAGACTACCCTGCCGCCTGCCTCGGTCTCGATGCGAAGATCCATACGACGAAGCGCCTCATCGAAGCGGACGAGTTCTTCACGGGCATGTTCGAAACCGCGTTGCAGGACGGCGAGATCATCAAGGAAGTGACATTTCCGCATCCGGAAAAAGCAGCCTACATGAAGTTCCGCAACCCCGCCTCGCGCTATGCGATGGTCGGCGTCTTCGTTTCGAGAGGCCCATGGGGTATTCGCGTCGCGGTTACCGGTGCCGGCCAGAACGGCGTCTTCCGCATCGCCGAAATGGAAGAAGCGCTCGCGAAGAACTGGTCGCCGGATGCCGTGGCAAACATCAAGGTGCCGGCCTCGGGCCTCAACAGCGATCTCCACGGCACCGCCGAATACCGCGCGCATCTCGTCACCGTCATGGCGAAGCGCGCCGTTGCGGCTGCCGGATAATCTGACAAAGAGGCCACATCGGCCCGGATTGAGTCCATGACGCTACCTGCCAATATCGACGAAACGGTCGAGCTTCTTGCGCGCGGCAATTACGTCGCCGACCGGTCGCTTGCGACCGTCATCTTCCTTGCGCTCAAGATGGGTCGCCCCCTTTTGCTCGAAGGCGAGGCGGGTGTCGGCAAGACCGAGATCGCGAAAGTCCTGGCCGATGCGCTCGGCCGCCGCCTCATTCGCCTGCAATGCTATGAGGGTCTCGACACCGGCGCCGCGGTATACGAATGGAACTATCAGGCGCAGATGATCGAGATCCGCCTCGCGGAAGCCGAAGGCGTCGGAGACCGCACCGAGCTCGGCAAGGACGTCTTCTCCGAGCGCTTCCTCATCCGCCGTCCGATCCTGCAGGCGCTCGAACCCGCCGTCGAAGGCCCGCCGGTCCTTCTGATCGACGAACTCGATCGCACCGACGAACCTTTCGAGGCTTATCTTCTCGAGGTCCTGTCGGACTTCCAGGTGAGCGTCCCCGAAATCGGCACCATCAAGGCCGCGCACCCGCCCATCGTCATCGTCACGTCGAACCGCACACGCGAAATCCACGACGCCCTGAAGCGCCGCTGCCTCTATCACTGGGTCGATTATCCCGATGCCGAACGCGAACTGGCGATCCTGAAGCTGAAGGCGCCCGGCACGCCGGAAAAACTCTCCCGCGAGATCGTCGCCTTCGTGCAGAAGCTGCGCGGCCTCGACCTCTACAAGAACCCGGGCATCGCCGAGACGATAGACTGGGCGGAAGCCTTGACGGCTCTCGATGCCGTTTCCCTCGACAGGCAATCTGTCAACGACACGCTGGGGGCGCTTCTGAAATATCAGGACGACATCGCCCGCGTCGCGGGCAGCGAAGCCGCGCGCATCCTGGAAGAAATCCGGATGGCCGCGGCGGCGGAATGACATGGAAGCCGGGTCCGGGCGTCTTTCCGAAAATATCCTGCATTTCGCGCGCGTCCTGCGCCGCGCCGGTCTTCGCGTCGGCCCGCGTCAGGTGCTCGACGCGGTCGAAGCCGTCGAAACGGCGGGTATCGGCCGCCGCGAGGATTTCTACTGGACGCTCCACGCCACGCTGGTGAAGCGCCACGAGGAGCAGGAGCTTTTCGCCCAGGCGTTCCACGTCTTCTGGCGCAACCCGAAACTCCTCGACAAGATGATGTCGCTGATGCTGCCGGAGATCGAAACGCCGCCCGGTGCGACCGAGGAAGAAAAGAGCCGCCGTCTCGCCGAGGCGCTCTTCGGCGAGGGCACGCAGCATATCGAGGAGGAACCGGTGGTCGAGATCGACCGCAGCGAAACCTTCTCGAAGGAAGAACTGCTGCGCACCCGGGACTTCGAGAAGATGTCGGTAGCGGAACTCGCCGAAGCCAAGGCCGCC
>JAGUWA010000403.1 GCA_020062605.1 Parvibaculum sp.
CCCATCATGTCGGAAATCTTGCCCCTGCCGAACAGCAGCACGATGAGGACGAGGACGATGAGGATTTGTGTCCAACCCGGCATTTCTGTCTCCAATGGCGGAGGGTTTGCCCCGCCTTGCTCGAAATAAAGCACTACCTTGCGCCAATATGGGCGCTCGGGGCCGAAATTGCGATATCAAACCCGCCCGCGACTGCGCGCCCCGCCTTCAAGATATCCCGTTAACCTAATACCTCAAACAACTGGCATCGCTGCAATTTAGCTTCGCAGCTCAGAAACAGGATGAGGCGGGGTCAATCGTCTTCCTTCGTTTCCTGCTCCAGATGATCGTCGAGCGCGGCACCGTACTCCTCTTCGGTCTCGAACTCGCCGTCACCCTCGCCACCCGTATCGGACGGGTTCGGGATATCGAAGCCGGGCGGAAGACGCCCGTCGAGAAGACCGGCGGCCTTGAGTTCGTCCACGCCCGGCAGATCGCCGACATTCTCGAGCCCGAAATGAACGAGAAAATCCTCCGTCGTGCCGTAGGTCACGGGGCGGCCGGGGGTCCGCTTTCGGCCGCGAAGCCGCACCCAGCCCGTCTCCATCAGCACATCGAGCGTTCCTTTGGATACCGAGACGCCGCGGATCTCCTCGATCTCGGCGCGCGTCACCGGCTGGTGATAGGCGATGATCGCGAGCGTCTCCATCGCCGCCCGCGAAAGCCGCCGCTGCTCGACCGCCTCACGCTCCATCAGGAACGACAGGTCGTCCGCCGTCCGGAACATCCATTTATTTGCGATACGAACGAGGTTTACGCCCCGGCTCTCATAGGTTTTCTGAAGGTCCTCGATGACCGCGCCAACATCCGCGCCCTCCGGCAGACGGGCCGCGATGCTGTCGATGTCGAGCGGCTCGGCGGCCGCGAAGAACAACGCCTCGGCCATGCGCATGAGTTGCGCGTGCTCGGTCGCGTTGACCGGGAACTTGACGACATTCTCTGCGTCCGGCTCCGCCGCATCGCCCTCCTCGGAGGTCTCCGCGTCCGTGCCGTCTTCCTCGTTCTGTTCCGGTTCCTGCGCGTCGGCTGCCATGTCGATATCGCTTTCGGCTTCGCTCACGGTCGTCTCGTCATTCATTCTTCGTGGTTCTCTGACGTGTCGGCCGGTCCGGCCGGCGGTTGATCGGGGCTCGGCTCGCGCCGCCGGACGAAGACGGGGCTGAAGGCCCCCGACTGCCGGATCTCCATGAGGCCATCCTTGGCGAGCACGAGTGCGGCACTGAGCGTGCTCGCAATCGCAGAACGCCGGAGCGCAGGGCTCATTTCCTCCAGCGGCAGATAGCCATCGATCCGCCCCCAGTCGAACATCATGCCCATCATGCGCTCGAGCCGGTGTCGCGCGGCTTCGATCGCCATGATGGGCAGGCGCTTCGGCTCCCATTTGGTCTCATGACCTTTGAGCCGCTGATCGGAATAAGCCTTCAGCAGATCGAAAAGCGTTCCCTGATACTGGCTCGTCCTGATGAGACGAATACCTTCCGGCGCGCCGCGCGCGAAGACATGCATGCCCATCCGGCACTGCCGGCCGAAGATTTCCGAGCTCGCCTTGCGCATCGCTTCGAGGCGCTGGAGCTGGAAAGCGAGCCGCGCCGCCATTTCGGCGCCGGACGGCCCCTCTTCTTCTTCCGGAGGCGGAAGCAGGAGCTTCGACTTCAGAAAAGCGAGCCACGACGCCATGACGAGATAGTCGGCGGCGAGGTCGAGCTCCATCCGTCGCGCCTGCGTGATGAAGTCGAGATACTGCTCGGCGAGCTTCAGGATCGAAATCTTCGTGAGATCGACCTTCTGGTTCCGCGCAAGCGTGAGCAGGACGTCGAGAGGCCCCTCGAAGCCGTCCAGATCGACGATCAGCGTGTTTTCGTCGGCCTCTTCCACGGGGCCGCGCGGCGGACCCTCCTCGAAAGACGCAGCCGATCCGGCATCGGCAGCCTGATCAGGCTGCGCATCGCCGTCTGCGTCGCTTTGAGGAGGCGCCTCGGTCATGACTGCCTGCTGCATTCGGTCCAAATTGTTGAGTTCCCCGCGCCCCTTAGCCGATCCTGCCCGGCGGCAAGGGACGAATGGCCTTTATACCCCTCGACCCAAGGCGCGGGTACCCCGTTTCTCGGCTTATCCCCAGCGATCTTGTCAGGCGAGCGACATAAGTCGGCTGAATTCGGCGAAGGCCGAATCGGTATCCAGAGGCTCCGAGGACGGGAAAGCGCGGGCCAGCGCCGCCTCGGAGCGGGCAAGGCTCTCTCCGGTAAGCAAGGCCGCCTCCGCCTCAACGGCTTCCATTTCAGCCATATCGCCATTGCAGTGGAGGACGAGATCGCAGCCCGCCGCGAGAGCGGCCCTCGTCCTCTCCGCCAGCCCGCCTCGGAGTGCCTTCATGGAGAGGTCGTCCGACATGAGAAGCCCCTCAAAGCCGATGCGGGCCCTGATCGTGTCGCGGATGACGGTCGCCGAGGTGGTGGCCGGATTGTCGGGATCGAGCGCCGTGTAGACCACGTGAGCGGTCATGGCGAGCGGCATGGAGCGGAGCGCACGGAAAGGTACGAAATCCGTCTGCTCAAGTTCGTCGAGCGAGGCATTCACGACAGGCAGCTTTTCGTGGCTGTCGGCTCCTGCGCGCCCATGCCCTGGAATGTGCTTGATGACGGGCAGCACGCCGCCGGCCATGAGGCCCTCGGCCGCCGCAAGACCAAGCGCCGCCACAGGCTCCGGCTCATCTGCATAGGCGCGGTCACCGATCACATCATGCGCGCCCGGCACCGGCACATCGAGCACGGGCAGGCAGTCGACCGTGATACCGACGCTCCGAAGTTCGGCGGCCATCAGCCGCGCGCCGAGACGCGCCGCATGGAGACCCTTTTCCGCATCGCGTTCGTAAAGTTCGCCATAGCGCCGCCCCGCCGGCCATGACTGCCAGTGCGGCGGCCGCAGGCGTTGCACTCTTCCGCCCTCCTGGTCGATCAGGATCGGTGCATCATGTCCTGCCGCTTCGCGGAGCGCGGCCGCCAGATGCAGCACCTGATCGGGAGACATAATGTTCCGCGCGAAAAGCATGAAGCCCCACGGGCATGCTTCGCGGAAAAAGCTTCTCTCGTCGGCAGTGAGTTCGGCACCGGCGCATCCGTAGATCACCGCGCTGACGCTCACCTTGGCCTCACGAGACACCCCTGTCCCTTCGTTTCAAGGCTGGCGCAAAGCCCGTCTGCCGCCGCCTTGTCCATGTAGCCGGCGCGGAGACGGTAATAGATGCCCTTCTCGCCGAGATCCGCGCGCTGAATATCGCTCGTGAGCGAGCCAAGCAGGTCCGGATACTTTCCCTGCAGCTTGCGGAACGCATCCCGTGCCGATGGTTCATCGCGGAAGGCGGCGAGCTGGACGACATAACCGCCGGGTGCGGCGGAAGGTGCGGGCGGCGCTTCCTGCGCGGCGGACTCGGGGGCCTGAGCCGCAGGCACTTCTTCGACAGGCGCGCGTTCCTCGACCGGAGCGGAAGGCACCGTCTCGATGGGCGCGGTTTCAATGCCGCTCGTTTCGAGCGACTGCGCCATCCTGTCGAGCGCTTGCTGATCCTGCGGTGGTGGAATGGCCGAATTGTCGATCGCCAGAGGCTCTTCGGCGGGCGGCAGCAACTGCTCGCCCTCACTCGGCTGAACCGCATTTTCGCCGGTGATGCGGTTGTAGACACCGGCATCCTGATGCGGAAACGTCTTGCCGCCCGGATTTGCGGGTAATTCCTTCGCCGGTTCGCCGTCCGCGCGAAGGATCGGCGGCACGCCATTCGGCGTCTGCTGCGAACCCTGACGGTAGGCGAGAAACACGACGCCCGCGAAAACAGCAAGAAGCGCAACGACGCTGAGAAGCATCAGACTCCGGCGCCTGCCACCGGTTCTTTCTTCCTCGTCTTCGTAGCGTTCATAGTCCTCGATATCGGGATCGATGTCGTATTCCGGCTCCTCGTCCCAGCCGTCATCCCTGTGCGACATCAGCGCATCTCCTCGATCGGCTCCACCCCCAGAACCCCCAGACCGGACGCGATGACATGCGCCGTGGCACGAATCAGCGCGAGCCTTGCAAGCGTAGCATCCCTGTCTTCCGGCAGGATGAAACGAAGCGACGGTTCGTCCTTGCCCTTGTTCCAGAGCGCATGGAAGGCAGAGGCAAGGTCGTAGAGATAGAAGGCGATGCGGTGCGGCTCATGCGCGAGCGCCGCCTGCTCGACCTGGCGCGGGAATGCCGCCATCAACCGCATCAGCGTCATTTCGGCTTCGTCGCCGAGCCGGTCGAGAGAGGCATTCGCGAGGGCGCCGTCGGAAATGTCGTAGCCGCCCTCTTCGACCGCCTTGCGCAACACGGAATGAATGCGCGCATGGGCGTATTGCACATAAAACACCGGATTATCGCGCGACTGCTCCATGACTTTCGCAAAGTCGAAATCGAGCGGCGCGTCGTTCTTGCGCGTGAGCATCATGAAGCGGACGACATCCTTGCCGACCTCGTCCACCACGTCGCGCAGCGTGATGAAATCGCCCGACCGTTTCGACATGCGCACAGGCTCGCCGTTCCGGAACAGCCGGACCATCTGGCAGACCTTTACGTCGAACTCCGCCTCGCCGCCGGTCACGCCGGCGATTGCCGCCTTCATGCGCTTGATATAACCCGAATGATCGGCACCCCAGACATCGATCATGGTGCGGTAGCCGCGCTCGAACTTGTCGAGATGATAGGCGATGTCGGGCGCGAAATAGGTCCAGCTCCCATCGGACTTCTTCAGCGCGCGATCCACGTCGTCGCCGAATTGTGTCGAGCGGAAAAGCGTTTGCGGACGCGCTTCCCAGTCGTCCGGCAGCTCGCCCTTCGGCGGCTCCAGCGTGCCGATATAAATGAGGCCCTTGTCTTCAAGCGTCTTGAGCGTCCGCTCGACGGCGCCGGACCTGTGAAGCGAGAGTTCGGAAAAGAAGACTTCATGCGTGATGCCCAGCACCGCGAGATCGCCCCGGATGAGCTCCATCATGGCCTCGACGGCAGCTTCACGCGCGATCTGCAACGCTTCCGGTTCGTCCTTTTCGAGAAGGTCCTTGCCATAAGTCGCCGCAAGCGCAGCGCCGACGGACTTCAGATAGTCGCCTGGATAGAGCCCTTCCGGAATTTCGCCGATGCCGTGGCCCAGCGCCTCGCGGTACCGCAGGAAGGCGCTGCGCGCCAGAACCTCGATCTGGCCGCCCGCATCGTTGATGTAGTATTCGCGGCAGACGCGATAACCGACCTTTTCGAGAAGATTCGCGAGCGCGTCGCCAAAGACCGCTCCGCGGACATGGCCGACATGCATCGGCCCCGTCGGATTGGCGGAGACATATTCGACATTGACGGCCTGGTCCTTGCCGAGATCGCTCGTACCGTAGGAAGGACCGGCGCGCAGGATGTCCGGCACGCGCGCGAGCCAGAAGGCGGGTTCAAGCCGAAGATTGATGAAGCCCGGCCCAGCGACCGAAACTTCCGTTACCGCCTCTTCCGTCGAGAGGCGCGCCGCGAGCCTTTCGGCGAGATCGCGAGGCTTCGTGCCGGCGGGTTTCGCAAGCACCATGGCGGCATTGGTCGACAGGTCACCGTGAGAGGGATCTCGCGGCGGCTCCACGGCGACGCGCGTATAGTCGAGGCCCGGCGGGAGCGCACCCTCCTCGACCAGGCCTTCCAGCGCTGCCTCTACCCGTCCCTCGAAATACCGGAAAATGTTCATTGCCGCCGTCGCTTGTCTCGTTTTCCGGGCCCCTTCCCGGACGGCGCGCACTCTAGCCGCCGCACCCCCGCGTTTCCAGTCCCTCAGGCCCGGGGATCGTGGAGGTCGAAAAGGCGCTGATGCTCCTCGATGGCGAACTTGTCGGTCATACCGGCAATGAAATCGCAGACCCGGCGGGCGGTCTTGAAGCCGTCGGGACCGTCGCAGCCCCGCTGCCACTCCGGCGGCAGCTGATCCGGCGCATGGTGAAGCAGCGCGAAGAGGTCGCGAACGATGCGCTGCGCCTTCCCCATGGAGCGGTTGACGCGGTAGTGCCGGTACATGCGCTGGAAGAGAAAGGCCTTCAGCGCGGCATTGTTCTCCGTCATCTCCGGCGTGAATGCGGCAACCGGACGGTCGAGCGCGCGAATCTCGGCGGCCGAAGAAGGTTTCGCCTCGTCGAGGCGCCGCTTCGTCTCCTCGAGCAGATCGGAGATCATGGTGCCGATGAGTTCGCGAACGGCCTCATGGATCACACGCGGCTCTTCAAGCCCCGGGTACCTGTCCGTCACCCGGCGGAAAACATCTCCGACAAGTGGCAGCGCCATGAGGTCGTCGATGGAGAAAAGCCCGGCGCGCAGACCGTCGTCGATGTCGTGGTTGTTGTAGGCGATGTCGTCGGCAAGCGCGGCAACCTGTGCCTCCGGTCCCGCGAAGCTGCCGAGTTCGAGATCCTGCGTCTCCGCATATTCGACGATGGCACGCGGCAAATCCTCGAGCCAGCGGCCCGGCCCGATGAGCGGGCCGTTATGCTTCACCAGGCCTTCGAGCGTTTCCCATGTGAGGTTGAGACCGTCGAAGCGCGCGTAGCGGTGTTCGAGCTTGGTGACGATCCGCAGCGTCTGCGCGTTGTGATCGAAACCGCCATACTCCTTCATGCAGGCGTCGAGCGCTGTCTCGCCCGCATGGCCGAAGGGCGTGTGGCCGAGATCGTGCGCGAGGGCGAGCGTTTCGGAGAGGTCTTCGTCGAGCCCGAGCACGCGCGCGATGGAACGCGCAATCTGCGAGACCTCAAGCGAATGGGACAGCCGCGTGCGGTAGTTGTCGCCCTCGTGATAGACGAAGACCTGCGTCTTGTATTTGAGGCGGCGGAAGGCGCCGGAATGGATGATCCGGTCCCGGTCGCGCTGGAAGGCCGTCCGCGTGGCGCTCTCGGCCTCCTCGAACAGGCGGCCGCGCGTCTCCCCGGCCTTTGTCGCATAGGGAGCTGTCGCGGCGGGATTGGAGATCAACACGAAAAACCCTTGAATTCGTATGGTGTTAGCCGGAAAAGCCGGTTTGAAAACCGGCCACCGGGCGCTTACATATCTGCTAAGGCAAATCTAGTATGGTTGAAAGCCGAAAGCTTGCTTTCCGGCTCCTTGGGATTGGACATGACGGACACCGCGACACTCGAACCGGCCACGGCAGACGCGCCGATCACGCTCACCGATCGTGCGGCGAAGCAGATTGCCTCCATCCTCAAGGGCGAGGAGGAAGGCACGGTGCTGCGCGTGGCCGTACAGGGCGGCGGCTGCTCCGGTTTCCAGTATGGCTTCACGCTGGACGACACCCGGACGGACGACGATCTCGTGCTCGAGAAGAACGGCGTGACCGTGCTGATCGACAGCGTGTCGGTGAGCTACCTTGCCGGCTCCGAAATCGACTATGTCGACGATCTCATCGGTTCAGCCTTCAAGATCAACAACCCGAACGCCACCGCCTCCTGCGGCTGCGGCACCTCCTTTTCGATGTAACGCCCCCTCCCCGGAATTACGTCCACGCGGGAACAATTGGAATTTCACCTCTTCGCCGTGACGCGTATTCTCACGCCTTGTCCGCGATTCTGTCTGTGTAGAGGTGTGTGCTGATGATTTCCTGCCGGGGGAGCGAAACCGCGACCGCAACGACCAGCCGAAAAGAGCTGAGAGGAGCGTCATGAAGATCGCAAGTTTCAACGTCAATTCCGTCAAGGCGCGGCTTGGCAATCTTGTCGAATGGCTGAAGGAAGCCGATCCGGACGTCGTCTGCCTGCAGGAACTGAAATGCCTCGACGAGGCATTCCCGCGCGGCGAAATCGAAGGCCTCGGCTACAACGTCGCGACGCATGGCCAGAAAACCTATAACGGCGTCGCGATCCTCTCCAGGTCTCCGATGGAAGACATCACGCGCGGCCTGCCGGGAAACGGCGCAGACGACCAGGCGCGCTACATCGAAGCCGTGATACCGGCAGGCAAGACCGTGCTGCGCGTCGCCTCGATCTACCTGCCGAACGGCAATCCCGTCGACAGCGACAAGTTCGAATACAAGCTGCACTGGATGGACCGGCTGATCGACCATGCGAGCAAGCTCCTTGCCTATGAGGAACCGCTCGTGCTCGCGGGCGACTACAACGTCATCCCGACGGCCGACGACGCGCACGATCCGAAGGCCTGGGTGAACGACGCGCTCTTCCGGCCGGAGACGCGCGCGAAGTTCCGTGAACTGATCAACCTGGGCCTGACGGACGCCTTCCGCGCCTGCCACCGCGAAGCGCATCGCTACACTTTCTGGGACTATCAGGCCGGAGCGTGGCAGAAGGACAACGGCATCAGGATCGACCACATCCTGCTCTCCCCGCAGGCCGCCGACCGGCTGAAGGCAAGCGATATCGACCGCAACATCAGGGGCCGCGAGAAGCCTTCGGACCACGTTCCGATCTGGGCCGAACTCGACCTCTGACGGTCCGATTTATCCCTCGGCGCGGGGATAAAGGGACCTGACTGTCATCCAAATGTCATCGAACCGTTACAATTCGCCGTTCGGCCAGGACGAAAACAAGTAGTCCCCGGATTCGGAAAAACGTCGTCGACGGCGCAAGGGGGATAAGGCGTGCCGAAGGTGCCGTGAGGGGCGCGAAAAAATTATACCCGGTTTTCAGGACACGCCGAACCCCTCTCCCATCGGCGTGACGCGCAGGCCCTTGCGCAGCCGCGTGAACGGGAGCTTCGCGAGGTCCGCCGTGTTCGGGCCCGGGCTCTCGACGACGAGAACCTCGCTCGCCATGGGACCGAAATCGGCGCGGAAGTGAACCGAACTCTTGACGACGAGAATGCCGAGCTCGCGCGGATCGAGGCCGGTGTGGCGGATCATCTCCTTGTCGGCACACTGGCCCTTGCGCGAGGCGACAACAACCTGAACGCCGCCCGTCCGTAGACGGACGGTCCGGCCGAGTGACATGCGCGAGCCGCCATAGAAGGGGCCGGTCGCAAGAAACTCGCCATCGGTGACGCGCATCACCTCGAACTCGCCTTCGAGCGGGTGCTCGTCGGGAGCGCCGCCCGTCTTCGCACCGAGTGCGAGAGAGACGCGCGCCCCCTCGCCCGCCTCCGCCGCGCGGGCCGCGCTTTCCGGATCGAAGAGAACCGCGAGGCAGGCATTCCGCGCATCCTGCGCGATCAGTTCCGACAGAATGCCGATGGTGTCGCCATTGCCGCCAGCACCCGGATTGTCCTGCGTGTCGGCAAGAACGATGGGGCCCTTGCCGGGCGATGAATGCGCGATGGCATGAGCGACCGCATCGCGCGCGGACCAGAGCTTCTCGCGAAAATCGGGCTCCGCCTCGCGCACGGCATCCGCGATCCGCTGCGCCGCCTCGGCGGCTGCCGCTTCCGTGTCGGCATAGGCAACGACGACCGGCCCACATTCGGGAATATCGACCGGCGGAAAACCGGTGGTGAAGGAAACGCTGCTGACGCGGCCATTGCCCGACACATGGCCTTCGGTTTCAGAGACGAGCCCGTAGAGGCTGGCGGCAGGTTCGATGAGCGTGCATTGCGCGGTAAGCGGGATGAGATAATCGAGGCGGCGCATCGCCTTTGCCTGCCGCGCGCCGGACTTCACGAGATGGAACAGATGCTCCGCCGCGCGTGCGCCCGTCTCCGCCATGTCCACATGCGGATAGGTGCGGTAGGCGACGAGCGCATCCGCCTCGCCGACCATCCGCGCGGTGACGTTTGCGTGGAGATCGAGGCTCGCGACGAGCGGCACGCGGGGACCGATGGCGGCCCGCACGCGGCGCAGGATCTCGCCTTCGCCATCGTCGAAATGTTCCGTGACCATGGCACCGTGAAGATCGAGATAGACGGCATCGAAGCTGCCCGCCTCGCGCAAATCTTCGAGCATCATCGCCATGATGCGCTCGAAGGCGTCCTCGGTGACATGGGCCGAGGGCGTTGCCGAACACCAGACGAGCGGCAGAAGCGTGTTGCCGGAGGACGCCGCATCGATGAAGCCGGCAATGGGGACGTTCATGCCCTCGAAGGCGGAGAGCAACCCCTCGCCGCGCTGGAGCGCCGGCCAGGAATCCGCCTGCTCGAAAGCGGCGTAGTCCGCCTTCGTGGGCGCGAAGGTATTGGTCTCGTGCTGGAAGCCGCCGACGGCGATGCGCATGAAGTTTCTCGTCCCTATTGTGCGTCATGGCCCGCTTTATGCGGGCCATCCACGTCTTTCCTCAAACTTGATAAAATGAAGGCGTGGATGACCCGGACAAGCCGGGTCATGACGGTTTTAGTTGATTTGTTCGCCCACATCCAAGGCCCTCCCTATACTGCCAGACAAGAAACAACAGGGAGGACCATCATGATCAAGCTCACCTTCTGCCTGACAAGGCTGCCAAGCCTTACGGTCGAGGAATTCCAGGACTACTGGTGGAACAAGCACGCGCCGCTGGTGAAGAGCCACCGCGAGGCGCTGCGCATCAAGCGATATGTGCAGATGCATTCCGGCGACCCCGCCCTCGCCGAAGCCTTGCGCACGTCGCGCGGCGGCTCGCTCGACAAGGCACCGGCGGTCTATGACGGCGTGGCGCAGCTCTGGTGGGAGAGCCTCGACGACATCGCCGCCGCCATGACGACGCCAGAAGGGGCCGAAGCCGGACGCCAGCTTCTGGAAGACGAGGCGAAATTCATCGATTTCGCGAAATCGCCGCTCTGGTTCGGCGAGGAGAAGGTGGTGTTCGGGTGAGCCTCACGCCCCGCCGTGGGAGGCGATCCAGGCGTCGGCCATGCTGCGCGCCTTGTCCTTCTCGCCGGGTTTCAGCCAGCCTTCGTATTTCGCCATGAGCTCATCCGCCGCGGCGCGCTGATCGGCTGTGCCGAAGCGGTTGGCGAGCAGGAAATAGCCCCAGCCATCGATGCGGCTCTTGGCAACGCCCTCGCCTTCCATGTGGATGCGGCCAAGCTCCGCGAAGGCCGGTGCATAGCGCTTGTTCGCCGAGAGAAGCAGCCAGCGCAGGCTCTCGGTGCGGTCGACCGGCGTACCCCAGCCATTCCGGTGCATGACGGAAACGTAGTATTGCCCATCGCCGCGCTGCGCGAGCGCGGCGGCCTCGAAGCTCTTGAGCGCCTGCGCGTAATTCTGCTTGAGGCCGATCTGTTCGTTGCCCTGCAGATAGATTTCGCCGAGGCGAACGGCGGCGGCGGGCTGGCCGCCGCGCGCGGCGAGGAGCAGGTAGTCGTAGGCTTTCGTATCCGACTGCGTCACCCCGCCGACACCCCTGTCGTAGAGATTGGCGAGAATCCATGCGGCGCCCGTATGGCCTTCGCTCGCGGCCTCCTGCCACTCGACGACGGCGGCCTCCATGTCGCCGGAACG
>JAGUWA010000244.1 GCA_020062605.1 Parvibaculum sp.
AGAAGCAGGGCACGCCGACCATGGGCGGGTTCCTGATCCTGGTCGGGCTCGTGCCGTCCGTGCTGCTCTGGGCGGACTGGAGCAATCGCTATGTGTGGATCGTGCTCTTCGTGACGCTCGGTTTCGGCGCGGTGGGTTTTGCCGACGACTATCTGAAAGTGTCGAAGATTTCGCCGCAGGGCGTTCCCGGCCGCGTGAAGCTGCTGTTCGAATTCGCGATCGCGCTGGTTGCCATGTGGGCGCTGGTTCTGGTGTCGAGCGAACCCCTGCAGACAGCGCTCACCGTTCCCTTCTTCAAGACAGTGCTGATCCAGCTCGGCGGTTTCTTCTTCCTGTTCGGCGCTCTGGTGATCGTCGGGTCGTCGAATGCGGTGAACCTCACCGACGGCCTCGACGGGCTTGCCATCGTGCCGGTGATGATCGCCGCCGCGTCGCTCGGCCTCATCGTCTATCTCGTCGGCAACGCGGTGTTTGCGGACTATCTGCAGATCCATTTCGTTCCGGGCACGGGCGAGCTCGCGGTCTTTTGTGGGGCGCTGATCGGCGCCGGGCTTGGCTTCCTCTGGTACAACGCGCCGCCGGCCATGGTGTTCATGGGCGATACGGGTTCGCTCGCGCTCGGCGCGGCGCTCGGCGCGATCTCAGTTGCGGCAAAACATGAACTCGTGCTCGCGATCATCGGCGGTCTTTTCGTGCTCGAGGCAGTGTCGGTGATCGTGCAGGTCGCATCGTTCAAGCTGACAGGCAAGCGCGTCTTCCGGATGGCGCCGCTGCACCATCATTTCGAGCAGAAGGGCTGGGCGGAGCCGACTGTCGTCGTGCGCTTCTGGATCATCTCGGTCGTGCTCGCGATGGCGGGCCTTGCGACATTGAAGCTGAGGTGAGGGCATGATCGCGGCGACGGGCTTCGACAGGCGGAACGTGGCGGTGCTGGGACTCGGCAAGTCCGGCCTCGCGACCGTGCGCGCGCTCGAAGCCGGCGGCGCGAAGGTTTTGGCCTGGGACGATGCGGAAGCGAAGCGCGAGGAGGCGGCGCAATCGGGCTTCGCGCTTGCCGACGTCGCCGCCTGGGATTGGAGCATTCTTTCTGCGCTCGTCTTGAGCCCCGGTATCCCGTTCACGCATCCGGTGCCGCATCCAGCCGTTCTGAAGGCGCGGGCGGCGAACGTCGAAGTCATCGGCGATATCGAACTTTTCCAGCGCGCGGTGAATGCGAACGGCGCACCGGCACGCATCGTCGCGGTCACGGGCACGAATGGAAAATCGACGACGACGGCGTTGATCGGACATCTGGTCCGGCGTTGCGGCGGCGATGCGCAGGTCGGCGGCAATATCGGCCGCGCGGTGCTCGATCTCGATCCGCCGCAGAAGGGGACGGTCTATGTGGTGGAGGTATCCTCCTACCAGATCGACCTGGCGCCTGGGCTTGCACCCGATATCGCGGTGCTGCTCAACATTACCCCCGACCATATCGACCGGCATGGCACGCTCGAACATTACGCCGATGTGAAGGCGCGCATCTTCGCGCGGCAGGCGCAGGGCGACACGGCGGTGATCGGCGCCGACGATGCGATCACCATGGAAATCTGCACGCGCGAAAGCGCGCGGCGCGCGGAGACGGTCGTGCCGGTCTCGATCGGCAAGGCATTGTCCCGCGGCATCTACGTGCTCGAGGGCATCATCTACGACAGCACGGGTACGCAGACGGTGAAGGCGGGCGACCTGCGCGACATCAAGACGCTGGCGGGCGCGCATAACTGGCAGAATGCGGCGGCGGCCTATGCGGTGGGCCGTGCCCTCGGCTATCAGCGCGAACGTATCCTTGCCGCCTTCGAGAGCTTCCCCGGTCTTGCGCATCGCATGGAAATCGTGGGCGAGGCCGGTGGCGTGCGCTTCGTCAATGACAGCAAGGCGACGAATGCGGATGCCGCCTCGAAGGCGCTGGCGACCTACGACAACATCTACTGGATCATCGGCGGCAAGGCGAAGGAAGGCGGCATCTCCTCGCTCGAGCCCTGGTTCGCGAAGGTGCGCCGCGCCTATCTCATCGGCGATGCGGCGCACGATTTCGCAGTGGCGTTGAAGGGCAAGGTCGAGGCCATTCAATGCGGCACGCTTGACCGTGCGGTCGAGGCGGCTTCGCGCGATGCGGCGGCGGACAAGGCAGACCTCAAGGTCGTTCTGCTCTCGCCGGCTTGTGCCTCCTTCGATCAATTCAAGAGCTTCGAGGAACGTGGCGACGTCTTCCGCGCGGCCGTGCAGGAGCGGCTGAAGGCGAAGGGAGGGGCAGCGGCATGATCCGTCTCGCGCGCACCAATCGCAGCCTCATTGCCGAATGGTGGTGGACCGTCGACAAGTGGACGCTGCTCGGGCTGTTCAGTCTGATGCTGCTTGGCGGCGTGCTGGCGCTTGCGGCGAGTCCGGCGGTCGCGACGCGCATCCACTTGCCGCCCTTCCATTTCGTCTACCGGCAAATGGCGTTCCTTCTGCCGTCCATTGGCGTGCTGATCGGTGTGTCGCTTCTCAACGTGCGGCAGGTGCGCCGCCTTGCGGCGGCCGTCTTTGCCATTTTCTTCGTGCTGATGGCGCTCGCGCCGATCATCGGCCCGGAGGTGAAGGGCGCACATCGCTGGCTTCAGATCGGCCCCTTCGGCGTGCAACCTTCGGAGTTCGTGAAGCCCTCTCTGATTGTGCTGGTCGCGTGGCTGTTCGCGGAGGCGCAGCGGACACCGGGCGTGCCCGGCACGGCAATCGGCCTTGTTCTTTTCGGCATGGTGGTTTCGGTTCTCGCGATCCAGCCCGATTTCGGCCAGCTCATGCTCGTCACCATGGTTTTCGGCGCGATGCTCTTCATGGCCGGATTGTCCTGGGGCTGGATCGGTTCGCTTGCCACGCTTGCGCTTGTCGGGGCGATCTCCGCCTACTCGCTGATGCCGCATGTGGCGAGCCGCGTCGACCGCTTCCTCAACCCTGAATCGGGCGATACCTACCAGATCGACCGGGCGCTCGATGCGGTGAATGCAGGCGGGATCACAGGACGTGGGCCGGGCGAGGGCGTGGTGAAGCGCATTCTGCCGGACGCGCATACGGATTTCATTTTCGCGGTCGCAGCCGAGGAATACGGCATCGTCGCCGGGCTCGTCATCATCGGCATTTTCGCTTCCATCGTGATCCGCACACTTCGGCACGCGATGGACGAGCCGGATCTCTTCGTGCAATTCGCTTCCTGCGGCCTCGTCGCGCTGTTCGGATTGCAGGCGCTCATCAACATGGCGGTCAATGTGAACCTCATGCCCGCAAAGGGAATGACGCTGCCTTTCATCTCCTATGGCGGCTCGTCTCTCTTCGCGCTCGCCTTCGCGATGGGCATGCTGCTCGCCCTGACGCGCCGTCGCGCGGGCTCCCATGTCGCGCGGCAGAACGGACGGGGGATCGACGCATGACGCATTATCCCCGCGGTCCCATCGTCATTGCCGCCGGCGGCACGGGCGGACATCTTTTCCCCGGCCAGGCGCTCGCGCAGGAATTGCGCCGCCGCGGGCGCAAGATCGTGCTGATGACGGATGAGCGTGTGCAGCGTTTCGATCGATTGTTCCCGGAAGCGGATATCTATGCGGTTCCCTCGGCGACACCTTCCGGCAAAGGCCTTGCTGGCCTGTTGAGGGCGGCACCCGCCATTCTCGCGGGTATCGCTCGCTCCTTTGCGATCCTGCAGCGGGTGAAGCCGGCCGCGCTGATCGGCTTCGGTGGCTATCCGACGCTGCCGCCTGTCGCGGCGGCGATCCTGCGCGGCGTGCCGACCTGCGTGCATGAACAGAACGCCGTGCTCGGCCGGGTGAACCGTCTTGTCGGGCCGCATGTCGAGGCAATCGCTTCCACCTTCGACAAGCCGAAATTCCTGAAAGCACGCGATGCAGGAAAGCTCGTGCTCACCGGCAATCCGGTGCGCGATGCGGTTATCGCGCAAGCGGGTGCGCCGTACGATGCGCCGCAGCCGGGTGGCGATATCCGCCTTCTCGTTTTTGGCGGCAGCCAGGGCGCGCGCGTGATGAGCGATGTCGTTCCCGTTGCCCTGTCGCATCTGCCCGAAGGGATGCGCCGCCGTCTTCGCGTGGTGCAGCAGGCGCGGCCAGAGGACATTGAGCGCGTCGGCCGCATCTATGCGGAAGCGGGCATCGATGCGGAACTCAACTCCTTCTTCGACGACATGCCGGAGCGCATCGCTGCGTGCCACCTCGTCGTTGGCCGGTCCGGCGCTTCGACGGTGAGCGAACTTGCCGTGATCGGACGTCCCTCGATCCTCGTGCCGCTGCCGCATTCGCTCGATAACGACCAGAAGGCGAATGCAGAGAAGCTGGCAAGCGTGGGGGCGGCCTGGATGATCGAGCAAAAGGATTTCACCGAGGACGCTTTTGCGCGACGGATCGAGCAGCTTTTTGCCGCGCCGGCAAATCTCGAAGCGGCCGCCGCCA
>JAGUWA010000046.1 GCA_020062605.1 Parvibaculum sp.
CAGCCGGCGGCGGCGCATCCTGCCTGGAGGCGGGTGCCGGTGCGGGCTTGCGCGGAACTGCCTGGCCTTCGGTCCGCCTTCCAAACACGATACGCTACCTCCTGTTATCCCTTGCGGGAGAGAAAGCCGAACAGACCCGACTTGGTGGCTTTCGGTGCACGAACCTCACGGCCGCAAAGCTGCTGAGCCAGGAAACGAAAGCCGTCGGCCGTCTTTCCCTTGGGTTCCAGCTCCTCGACCATCTGGCCGTTATTCGCGGCCATGCCGAAGAGCCCCGGATTGAACGGTAGAACAAGCGTCGCCTCGGTGCCGACCGCCTCGGCGAAATCCTTCACGGGAATCTCGGGACGCTTCGGCATACCGACCTGATTCAGCACGATATGTGCGGCGTTATCGTTCGGCCGTGCCTGGCGCGTGAGATCGAGAATGTTCTTCGCGTTGCGAAGGCTCGCGAGGTCGGGGGTCGCCGTGATGACGATTTCATCCGCAGCGAGGAGAACCTTCCGGGTCCACGGCGCCCAGACATGCGGCAGATCGACAACTACGCACGGAACACCCGCGCGTACGATGTCGAGGACGCTCTCGCAACTGTCTGCGTCCATCTCGAAGTCGCGATCGAGCACAGCCGGTGCCGCAAAGAGGCTCAGCCGATCCGTGCACTTCACCAGAAGGCGGTCGAGCAGGACATCGTCCAGACGTTCCGGCGCCGTCAGCGCATCGGCGATACCCTGCGCGGGGTCCTGATTGAAATCGAGCCCGGCCGTGCCGAAGGGCAGGTCCATGTCGGTTATGATGACGTCTTCGTCCATCCCGCTCGAAATGCACCAACCGACATTGTGCGCGATGGTGCTCGAGCCCGTACCGCCCTTGGCGCCGATGAATGCAATCGTGCGGCCGATCGGCGGCGCATCCGGGTCGATATAGAGACGCGAGATCGCCTCGATCACGCCAATGGGACGGAGCGGCGCAACAAGGTACTCGTTCACGCCCTGGCGGATCATCTCGCGGTAGAGTGAGACGTCGTTCATGTGACCGATAACGACGACCTTCGTACCGGCGTCGCAGACTTCGGCCAGCGCACCCAGCTGAGCGAAGAGCCCGTCTCCGCCCGCACGCGTCTCTACCATAATGAGGTTCGGGGTAGCGGACTGCTGATACTGCTCGATTGCCGCCGGGATACCACCCATGTGCACCGTGAGATGCGCCTTTGCGAGCCGGCGATCCTCACCCGCGCGCTGAATGGCACTGCCTGTTCCCGGCTGTTCGCAGAAGGCATGGATGGTGATGCGCGGAACGGGCTTCATCACGGCGAGTGTTTCCGGCTCCTGCCCGCTCACGGCGACGGACTGCGCAAGTGGCGGCGCCTCGGGCTCGGTCACGGGCATCGGCGGCGCTTCGACCGTCGGTTCCTTGCGTGCAAGATTGCTCATTATTGCACCTCACTCACAGTGCCCGAGTCCTGCTCGGTGCGCTGGGTCGCTGTTGGCTCGCCGGCACGGTACTTTTCGAGCACCGTGTCCCGGCGTCCTGCGTCGGCAGGCGTCATCGTCCTCGGACCGGCGAGATCGGCCGGATCGGCGACCATCGCCGCGAGATTGTTCTGTGTCGCGCAGCCATGATTGGGCGGCAGACGGTTCGACGGATCGAAGGCGTAGTCCATGCTCCAATCGCCACAGGCCGTGGGCTTCGCAACATATTGCTTGAAGGAAAGAATCAAGGGCGCACCGTCGTCTGCGCCGGAAGCCCGGTAAGGCGTGTAGGCAAGGCTCGTCACGCCATTTTCAGCCAGAATGTCGCGCACGTCGCTCAGCGCAACCGCCGCGGCACCGGCATTCGGCGATCCCGAAGGCGTCGAGATGGTGAGAGGACCGTGACCACGCTGGCGATAGGCGGCAGCAAATCCTTCGATTGCGTTGCGTTCCGAAGGCGCGAGGCCGGGCTGGCCGGCGACAACGCCGACATTCAGCGTCGCAACGCCCGTCTCGATCGAAATCGGATGAGTGTAGTTTGCGTCGTATTGGGCGTCCTCGATACCATTGAAGCCACCACAACCGGCGAGACCCGCAGCCAGCGCGACGGCGATACTCCTGGCAGCGTTCCTGACGATCAGCTTTGCCATTTCATTCATCCTTCGCGCTCAGTCCACCACGAAGCCGACAGGCCCCTGCAACGTTTCCTTGCCGGGCGCGGCGCCACGAGCGCCATAGGTTGCGTTCAGCTTGCCCATCAGGATCGTGTCCATATCGCTTGCCGGCGCATAACCGTCCGTCGGCAGCACGAGATTCTTCCGGGACGTCGGATCGACGAGATAGGGCGTCACGATCACAACGAGTTCCGTTTCGTTCTTCTGGTAGTCGCGGCTGCGAAAAAGTTGCCCGAGAACGGGCACATCCTTCGCGCCCGGCACGCCGTCTATGTTCTGACGAGTCGAGTCGGAGAGAAGGCCTGCCATCACCAGCGAGCCACCGCTCGGCAGTTCGAGCGTCGTCTCGGCGCGGCGCACCTTGAGGGCCGGGACCGTGACGCCGCTACCGTCGGAGCCCTGGAACACGAAGGCGCCGTCGGAGGCGAGCTCGCTCACTTCCGTCGAAATCTTCAGACTGATGCGGCCTTCGCTCAAGACGACCGGCGTGAAGTTCAGGCCGACACCGAAGGGCTTGAATTCGATCTGCACGTTGCCATCGCGGTCGCGCGATGTCGGGACGGGAAACTCGCCGCCTGCGAGGAACTTCGCCGACTCGCCCGAAATCGCGGTCAGGTTCGGCTCGGCAAGCGTGCGCAGAATGCCGTCGCGCTCAAGTGCACGGATGGCTGAGTCCACGGTGACGTCGCCACTCTGGTAGCGTGTCGGATCTAGAGGGTTCTCCGCCGTCGTCAACCCGCCAAGCGACCCGCCCTGGACGCTGAAGGAGTTGGATGTCGCAAGCCGAAGCGCGAAGTCGCCGAAATCGGCGGCGCTCGAAAGATCGACGCCGAGTTGCTTGATGACGCTGCGCTGCATTTCGGCAACGGTCACCTTGAGCATCACCTGCTCCTTGCCTTCGATGCCGAGCATGTTGAGGACGTTGTCCTTGTCGACGCCGATGTAACGGGCAGCAAGATCCTGAGCCTTGCTGGCCTCGCTTGCATTCGACACCATGCCGGAGAGCACGACGTGGTCGTTGATCGACTCGACATCGATCCGTGTACCGGGAAAGTACTGGCGCAGCGAGTCGCGCAGGCCACTCAGATCGCGCGCCACGCGAATTTCGAGATTGAGGATCTGCTGGCCGTTTTCATTGAAGAAGAATGCGTTGGTCTGGCCGACGGCGAGACCGATGAGGTAAGTCCGCTTGTTGGTGCGCACCACCGCGTCCACGATCGCCGGATTGGAAACGAGCACATCGCGCGCCGCCACGGGCAATTCGACGATGGCCGCCTTGTTCAGGCCGAGCACAATGCTGCGCGAGGCCTGCCCGATACCTCCCTGGTCGATCTTGACGAGACGCGCGTCGCCGGCATGCAAGCTTCCCCCTACCGGGATGAGAGCAAGGGCAAGCGCACAAAAGATCGCGGCAACCGTCCGGACGGGCCGGACTTTCCTCGCGGCGTCACCCGCCTTCAGCTTGTTCCACATCCTGCTCATGCCCAATCCCTCGCCTACTTCACACGCACGGACTGCGTGGTGCCGTAGCGCACAACCTTCACTACAGATCCGCCCAAATCACGCGTCGCATCGTCCGTCGCTGTCGACTCGCTGTCGGCCATGCTGCGCAAGGACAACGACAATGGCCGATCGGACTGGGCCACGGCGACAAGCTCGACCTGCGCCGACGTGAGCTCAAGCGTTGCCGTGCGACCGACAACCACCTGTTCGCCCGCCTTTTCGTTGAAACGCTGGTCGATCGCGAGAACGCGAACGTTGCGCAGAAGGGTCTGTCCCTTCTCGACGTCGACGACATCTACCCGATCGTTCGGCAGGATAAAGCCGCCCGCGCTCGTTTCCGGCGTGATGGCGATGGCCGCGGCCCGCATGCCGGGATCGATCAACGCTGACATGAAGCCCGCGCCGGAAAGCGTCACGAGTTTCTCGACAGTCACCGGTTCTCCGCTCAGTACGGCACTCCGGGCCACGCTGTTGGTGAATTCCTCAATCGCCGTCGGTTTCTGCGTGCGGGAGATGTAGGCCGGATTCATCGCGGCTTCCGGCCAGCGCTGCCAGCGCAGGTCCGACGCCGAAACGCGCTGACCGACATCGAGATTGTTGACGGCAACGAGAACTTCCGAGGTCGGCTCCTCGACGACCTGCGTCACGGGCTGTTCGGTATCCGAGGACATGAGCCCGCGGGCCAGCAACGCCGCGAGGCCCGCGGCGACGATTGCCAGAACCAGAACTCCAATGCGTGCGGCACTCACTTGCCCAATCCTTTCGTTTCGCGATCCCGCCCTTGCGCGGAACCCGCTCCGTTCAAATCACGCGGCCAAATCACCCGACATGTGCCGCAGTCGCAAACCAGACGGTCTGCGGAAAAATCATCAGCCCGCCGAGAGCGAGCGCGACGCCGTAGGGAATACCGGCCTTGCGATCGTGCAACCTGGCAATCCACTCCCTGCGTTGCATGAAGAGCGGCAGTGGCATGGTGCGGAAGAAGAGGATGAGCAGCGTCAGCGCACCGCCGAAGATCGAGGCCCAGACGAGATAGACGAGCAGATCGCTCATCCCGATCCAAAGCGCCGTTGCCGCTACAAATTTCGCATCGCCGCCACCGATCCAGCCGAAGGCAAAGAAAACCATGCCCGCAAGCAACATCAGCACGCCTGCTGCCACGTGAAAGCCGATCTCCTGCAACGACAACCCCACAAACGGGACGAGCACGGCAAACATCGCGGCAAGCGCGACGGTCAGCACATTCGGGATGGTCATCGTCGTCAGATCCCACAACGCGCCGAAGATCATGGCGAGAGGGAAGACGGCGAGAAGGAGCATGCTCATCACGAAAGACGCCCGGTTCCCAAGGGCCGGTATGGCCCGGTGCGAAAGGCCCCATGCCTGCTCGCACCCTTGGATACTGGGCGCGGGACCGTAAATTTGGAGTAAATGGGGGTTCAAAATGAGCCGGAATGTCCATCTGCCAACTGGACTTACTTCCGGCGCGGCAGGAAGGCGAACGGCCCGATACCGGGAATGAAAAAAGCCGCCAGGCACATCTGATGTGCATGGCGGCTTTTTGCCCGGCCAGTCGTGAAGACTGGAGATTACACGAGCGCGTCGGCGATCGTCTGGAACATCGCGGTGAGACGCGTTCCGACGAGCTGGACCGCCGTGATGATCACGACGGCGATGCCGGCGGCGATGAGCGCGTATTCGATCGCGGTCGCACCGGACTCATTTTTCGCAAAAGACTTCAGAAAACGGCCCATAACAAGCCTCCTTGAATATTGACTGTCGACAGCACCAACCCTTGCGGACGTGAAGACCGCCGGGCGCCCTTTCGGACTGGAGGCGAGATTAGCCGGGCACCCTTACTCAATCGCTAACGAATACTCTAAAACTACCTCCAATTTTACTCACACTTTAAATACACTTTCTGTAGTCGAAACGAAATTACTGTACCTGAACGATATTTTCAGAATATCCGTCCGGAATTGGGAAAATCGCCGGAGAGAGAAGCCTTATAACATCGTTAATTTCGGGTTAATCCGCTTCGAATATTGATCCGCATGCTGAGCGCTGCGACGCAGCCACCGGCCTTCACTTGCGGCCTACTTGGCGCCTACGGTGTTCCGGCCGCGGAAATTCTCTCACGCCGTCTCACACAGCGCCCGGAATGCCGTTTCGTCGGTGACAACAAGTCCGGGATAGTCGCGACTGGCGATGCCCCTGCGCACCAGTTCGGCAATCGCCCTGGCAACGACCTCCTCTGTCGTGTCCACGCGGGCCGCCAAGGCCCGGTGCCTCGGCAGCCGGTCGATGCGCAGGCATTCGCCGCCTTCCTCGTTGCGGTGAGGTTCGGCGAGCGCAAGCAATTCTCTGTACACACGCTGCGCGCCCGTTCCTTCGCCTTGACGATTGCCCGCATCGGAAGGCGGGATCCCTGTCTCCCTTTCGCGCAGAAGACGGGCATACTGGCAGAGGAGCGCCCGCGACACCGACTCTTCGCGGGAGAGAAGTTCGAGGAAACGGCTTTCGG
>JAGUWA010000431.1 GCA_020062605.1 Parvibaculum sp.
GCGCGAGCGTTCGTCGCCGCCAAGCGCCGCCTTGCGCCTCTCGTCGTTAAGCGTGGCGGTGAGCGCCGCCATCGCCTCTGCATTCTGTTTGAAGCGGGCATCCCGCGTATTGACGCTTGTTTTCAGAACCGCCACGTCATCCCATCCCGGACTGGATTTTTTATAAAAACGATCATACGTTCGTAGCTTGGGTCAGGCAAGGCCCGGATAGGCTCTGAATCGAAGGATCTTCTATTGAGCAGAACGGCAGGTTCCTCGGGCAAAAAGACACTGGCCGCCATCCGCGAGGCAGGGCTCGACCTCATCCACGAGCGCGGCTTCGAAGCGGTGAGCCTGCGCCAGCTTGCGACCCGGGTCGGCCTGCAGCCCGGTTCCCTCTACAACCATATCGAGACCAAGCAGGATCTTCTTTTCGATCTCATCCACAATCACATGGTGACGCTGCTTCAGAGCGTCGACGCCGAACTCGACGGCATCGAGGATCCGCTCGCCCGGCTCAAGGCCTTCATCGCCTTTCACCTCACCTATCACATCGAGCGCAAGCGTGAGGTTTTCATCGGCTCGTCCGAATTGCGCAGCCTCGAGCCGAAAAACCGCAAGAAGATCGTCGCCTTGCGCCGCGCCTATGAAGAACGGCTCTGCAGCATCCTCGAGCGCGGGGCAGAAAAGCGCCTGTTCAAAATTGACGACATACCTGTCAGCGCATACGCCATCCTCGCAATGCTGACGGGCATTTGCACATGGTACGATGCGAAAGGCCGGATCGACCGGAAGACGCTTATCGACATTCACACGCGCCTCGTACTGCAGGGCGTGCTGAAGTAATCCTCGGGAGGACGCCATGTCCAACGAAGCGAGAACTTTTCTCAACCGCTGGTACGAGTTTGTCGAAAACCACGATCCCGCGCGCCTCGATGCGTTGGTTGCTGAAGGTGCGATGATTTCCTCGCCCGCCTTCTTCACGCCAAAGGCGTCGAAGCCATATGTGATCGCCATTCTGACGGCGGTGATGCAGGGTTTCGAGGATTTCACCTACACCAAGGAATGGGTCGACGGACAGGACATCATTCTCGAGTTCACCGCGCGTATCGGCGACAAGAAACTCAAGGGCATCGACCGTATCACGGTGAACGAGGCCGGTGAGATAACGCATATCGAAGTGCTGATCCGCCCGCTGAACGGCCTCATGGCGCTTGCCGAACATGTCAGGGCCACGCTCGGCCAAGCTGCCGCCTGAGCTAGTTCAGCCTCTCTATCGCGACCGCCGTCGCCTCGCCGCCTCCGATGCAGAGCGAGGCGACGCCGCGCTTCGTATCGGTTTGCTTCAGGGCGTTGAGCAGCGTCACAAGGATGCGCGCGCCGGATGCACCGATCGGGTGGCCGAGCGCGCAGGCACCGCCATAGATATTCATGTTCTCATGGCTGAGCCCGAGATCGCGGATGGCTGCCATCGCAACCACGGCAAACGCCTCGTTGACTTCCCAGAGATCAATGTCGCTTGCCGACCAGCCCGTCTTTGCCATCAGCTTCGAGATGGCCCCGACCGGCGCGGTCGAAAACCAGGCCGGCGCCTGCGCGTGCATGGTCTGGCCGCGAATGGCAGCGAGCGGTGCGAGGCCGCGTCGCTCCGCTTCCGAAAGACGCATGAGGACGAGAGCCGCAGCGCCATCGGAAATCGAACTCGAGTTTGCTGCCGTCACCGAGCCGCCTGCCGCAAAGGCAGGCTTCAGCGTCGGTATCTTGGCGGGATCGGCCGTCAGCGGCTGCTCGTCATTCACAACCTCGACGGCACCTTTCTTCGTCGTCACCTCGACCGGCACGATTTCATGGGAGAAGGTGCCGTCTTCCACCGCCTTCTTCGCGCGGGCAAGCGATGTGAGCGCATAGGCATCCTGCTGCTCGCGGGTGAACTGGTAGTGCTTCGCCGTCTCCTCGGCATAGAAGCCCATCAAGCGGCCCTCGTAAGCGTCCTCCAGCCCGTCGAGGAACATGTGGTCCTTCACCTCGCCATGACCGAGCCTCATGCCGCCGCGCGCCTTTGGCAGCAGATACGGCGCATTCGTCATGCTCTCGAGACCACCCGCGATCACGACGTCTCCGCGCCCTGCCGCCAATGTGTCCTGCGCCATCATCACGGCCTTCATGCCCGACCCGCACATCTTGTTGACGGTCGTGCAAGGCGTGCCCTCGTCGAGCCCGGCGCCGAGCGC
>JAGUWA010000272.1 GCA_020062605.1 Parvibaculum sp.
CGCCTGCCCGAGCAGCAGCGCCGTGCCCGATGGCGCGTCGATCTTGTGGCGGTGATGCATTTCGAGGATCTCGATATCCCATTCGGGTCCGAGCGCCTTTGCCGCCTGCCGCGCAAGCGCCGCGAGAAGGTTGACGCCGAGGCTCATGTTCCCGGCCTTGACGATCGTCGCATGACGCGCGGCGGCGTCGATCTTCGGCAGGTCTTCATCGGCAAAGCCCGTCGTTCCGATCACATGGACGATGCGGGCCTGGGCGCAGAGCGCGGCGAATTCGAGCGAGGCTCCCGGCACGGAAAAATCGACCAGCGCATCCGCGTCCTTGATGACGGCGAGCGCGTCCGAAGTTGCGGCGATGCCGAGCGGGGTGCCGAGCCCCGCCAGAAGGCCGAGGTCGCTGCCGAGATGCGGCGAGCCTTCCGCCTCGATCCCGCCTGAAAGCGTCAGCCCATCCGTTTCGGCGATGAGACGAATGAGCGTCCGGCCCATGCGGCCGCCCGCGCCCGTTACCGCGATCTTGATGTCTTGAGCCATGTCTCGCGCTCCGTCTGTCCCGCGGGCTCTATAGCAGCCCCGCCTCACCCCCGGAAGACGAAATAGGCCCCGAGCGCGATCAGCGCGAAGCCGATGGCGGTATTCCATGTCGGCGCATGGCCGAGATAAACCGCCGAAAATCCGGCGAAAACGACAAGAGTGATGACTTCCTGGATGGTTTTCAGCTGGGCCGGCGAATAGACATCCGAGCCGAAGCGGTTGGCGGGCACGGCGAGGCAATATTCGAAGAAGGCGAGCCCCCAGCTCACAAGAATGACGAGCATGAGTGGCGTCGCCTTGAACTTCAGGTGCCAGTACCAGGCGGTCGTCATGAAGACATTGGAAGCGACGAGAAGTGCGATGGGCGTGAGATAGGCTTGCATGGGGACCGGCCACGAAAAAGGCCCCGCCGGACGTTTCCCGCGGGGCCATGCCATCTAAAGATAACAGAACGATTCATTCTAACAAAATAAGTGAACTCCATACCACACCACTTATTAGAGCCGCGGTAGCCGCCACCCCCGCCCCGACAAACATTATGCTCCCGCGCCGGGAGAAGCCGTAGCCGATCAAATCATCGACGTCGAGTTGGTCCTTTACGAACTTTTCCAACATGTTCGCTGTATGCTCGAACGAATTCGTGGCAACCACGAACAACATGAAGCTTGCAAAAGCCCCGAAACCTATACCTGTCAAGAAAGTCCATACCGGTCCGAAGAATATCGATAAATCGGAACCCTTCTCGGCGGCCGCGACTACAAACGTCATAAGTAATGCAACGCCGCCGATATTACCGACAATCAACGCCCTTAGCGTCTGCATCAGCATGTGTTGAGCATCTGCGCGTTTTTGATTTAAGGCAGACTGATAGAGTTCAAGTAGTGCGTTTGCGTTTCGCTCTGGAAGCTCTGAAAACTTCATTTTGTTAACAGCCTCAGTTCTGGAAGCCGTCCCAGAACTCCTTCACCTTGGCGAAGAAGCCGGTGCTTTCCGGGCTGTTGCTGGGGTTCGAGGCTTCCTCGAACGCCTTCAGCAGTTCCTTCTGCTTGCGGGTCAGGTTCACCGGCGTCTCGATGGTGATCTGGATATAGAGGTCGCCCGTCTCGCGGGAATTCACCACCGGCATGCCTTTGCCGCGCAGGCGGAACTGGCGCCCCGTTTGTGCGCCTTCGGGAATCTTCACCTTCACCTTCTTGCCGCCGAGCGTCGGCACCTCGATCTCGCCGCCCATCGCCGCCGTGACCATGGAGATCGGCACGCGGCAGAAAAGGTCCGCGCCATCGCGCTCGAACAGGCGGTGCGGCTTCACCGAGAGGAAGATATAGAGGTCGCCCGAAGGTCCGCCGCGCATCCCGGCTTCACCCTCGCCCGCAAGGCGGATGCGCGTGCCGTCCTCGACGCCGGCGGGAATATTGACGGAGAGCGTGCGCTCTTTCTCGACGCGGCCTGCGCCGTGACAGGCGGGACAGGGCTTGTCGATCGTCTGGCCCCGACCGTGGCATGTCGGGCAGGTGCGTTCGATGGTGAAGAAGCCCTGTGAGGCGCGCACCTTGCCGTCGCCCTGACAGGTCGGACAGGTGATGGGGCTCGACCCCGGCGCCGCGCCGGAGCCCTGGCAGGCCTCGCAGGC